>CAYGTA010000024.1:0-20198 GCA_964352605.1 uncultured bacterium
GAAATAATACTAAACTGATTTAATCGTGTCATAAGACTGAGTGAGTCAGAGCGTAGTCCCAAAGCTGTCTCGACTACGTCGGCAAGGTCTGAATTATAAATGTCGTAAGACTTTATAATTCAGCTTAGTATAACAAGCTATAGGTTTGGTTTATGGCTTTGAATCGGGGTTTGTTAATTAGGCTAATCTAAGAAAAAGGGTCGGTAGTTTCTAGCTGTTTTTAAAGCTGCAATTCCATAAGATATTGCACCGGCGACTGACGTGATTTATTTTTTACTCCCCTAAGATTCAGATATTTTTTGTGTAGTGGTCGCATGAATACTTTGAGGGTGCAATCATTTGTGGAAACGCTATTAATTTAAGGGTACACGGTTTACTGTTTCTTATAGCTTTTTGCATTTAAAACTAGCTAAGCGTTTTAGATGCCGAACTGGGTGAGTAAAAACGGATGGGCTAAGTCGATGCTGTATTTAACTTAAAAACTGCTATAGCATACTTATGAAACAAGCTAGCTTTGCAGAAAATCGCAGAGCTAGCTTGTTTAGCTATCATAATAGGGAAGAGATTAGTTTACTTGCGTTTTAACCAGACTGCCATTTCACCAACATCTCGGTGTGCCCAAGCGTAATAAGGAATAAGGGTCAAGTTGTCACTCTTAATGAGCGTTACACCGCCTAGTAAATCACTATGATGCTCTGAGTTTAAGCTAGCATCATCTGATAAGTTTAGGCTGAGTGCCTGACCGCCATTATCAACTGCTTCAGCACAATAAACAATTGGGCCACGCTCTAAGGCTACTTTGCCTTTGTTTTCTGCTACTTTTTCGTGACTTAGAACGCGGTAAATCGTCATGGGTAAGTCAAGTTCAATGTAATCACCAGATTGCCATGTGTGTTCAATTATGGCAAAGCCTTTTTTCATTTTTAGGTTTTGTTCTTTACCGTTTAGGCTTAAAGAAACTGTTCTTAAAGGTGTTTCAATATAGCTGTAAAGATCACCCGGTACAGTCTCGCCTTGTGCCCAGCCAGGAATGCGTAAAGCAAGTTTAAAGGGAGTTGGTTTGTCGGTCTCAACTGTCAGTTTAATCTTGCCATTCCAAGGATAGTTGGTTTCTTGCTTAATGCGAATTGTTTGACCTTCAAGCTCAACGTTACCTGTACCTGTTGCATAAAGATTTACAAATACAGTGTCATCTTTTTGAGCTAAAACATAACCTAGTAAGGCAGGTAAAAGCCTTACTACATTTGTAGGGCAGCAAGAACACTCAAACCAAGGGTTACGCCTAAAGCCACCATCGCGATTAAACTCGTACTTAGCATCATTTTCTAAAGGATTAGGGTAAAAAAAAGTATCGCCTGATAAGGCAACCCCAGATAAAAAACCGTTGTAAAGGGTACGCTCGAGTATGTCTAGGTATTTGCTTTCGCCGTGTAGTAGAAACATGCGGTGATTCCAGTAGATGCTGGCGATGGCTGCGCAGGTTTCGGTGTAGGCGGTTGCGTTGGGGAGTTCGTAATTATCTCCAAATGATTCACCTTCGTGCCTTGCGCCTATGCCGCCTGTTAAGTAGAGTTTCTTGTGAACGACGTTTTCCCAGAGGGCGTCGAGTGCTTTTATGTAGGCTTTGTCAGCTGTTAGGGCTGCTATGTCGGCCATGGCTGCGTACATGTAAACGGCTCTTACGGAGTGTCCTACGGCTTCGGTTTGTTCTATGACGGGTAGGTGGTCTTGTGCGTAACCTAAAATGCCAAAAAGCTTGTTTTCTTCACGTCCGTTGTAGTGACCGCGTTCATCTAGAAAGAATTTGGCAAGCTTTAAGTAGCGTGTTTCGCCTGTAACTCGGTAGAGTTTTACTAGCCCTAATTCTACTTCTTGGTGCCCCGGAACGTTGCGCAGTTTATCTTTAGCAAAGACACTATCAATAAGATCAGCACTTTTAACGGCAATATCTAAAAAGCTGCGTTTATTTGTTGCTAAGTAATGAGCGACGGCTGCTTCATACATATGCCCTAAATTGTAAAGCTCATGGTTAAAACTTAGGTTTGACCAGCGCTCTAAGCCTTCACGGTCAGCGGTTACCGCTTCAGGATTTACGGTGCGAGAGGTGTAAAGGTAACCATCTTCTTCTTGAGCATCAGCAATAATGGCAATGAGTTTATCTAGGTAAGCTTCAAGTTCCGCGTCTGGATGCAAACTTAAAGAGAACGATGCGCCTTCAATGACTTTATAAATATCAGAGTCATTAAAAACAAGACCAATGTGGTCACCCTTGAGTTTGCCAGCGGCTTTTAGGAAGTTATCAACCCGACCTGTATCTTCACATTTTTTAAAGTCGTAAGGAATGGTGACTTGTCGATTGGTGTCTAATCTGGGTAACCAAAAGGCATCATTAAAGCTAACTTGGGTAAACGCTACAGGGCTAATAGGATAATCTTTTTTCTGTGCCACAAAACTACCACCTTGTGAAAATGAGTATTCGTTAAAAATGACTGTACTAGTTTATTAAATGATTAGCATGCAATCTAGCAGGTAAATGGGTAAATTGGCAAATAACTAAAGATTTCTTGTAAATAGCTTAGTGACTATCGTTGAATTTCTCCTTTATCTACTAGCCATGTCACGGCTTCTTTTACGGCTTCTAAAGAGCTGTAGCGCGGTTTGTAATTAAGATGCTTTTGCGCTTTAGCAATGCTGCAATTAGGACTATGCATAATATGATCCCAAACCGTTTGTGCTTCTTGCTCAGAAACGGTTTCTTTAAAGTCTTCCCAAGCTAAAAACTCGAGCTTGGCTTTTTGTCCGAAGTGGGTGGCCATTTTTTCTGCGTAGCCTCTTAGCGTTAGGGCTTGCCCAGATACCGCGTGAAAGCTTTCGCCTATTGCGCTAGTCCAGTGTTGCATGGCTTTTATGAAGCTTTGAGCGACATCATCTGCGTGAACATGATGAACGGTTTCAAGACCAAAGTTTGCTAAGGCTAGGGTTTCGCCTTTAGCTAGTGTTTCGAAAGCTTTGTTATTAAAGTGCCCTGCGGGGTTTAAGGGCGTCCAGCCGGGGCCTACGATATGACCGGGGTGCAAAATGCTGGCAGGAAAGCCGTTTTGTCTTGCTTCTTTGAGTAAGTCTTTTTCAATTTGGGCTTTTTGAATGCCGTAATCACCAAAGGGTTTTCGTTCGGCAGCTTCGGTGCTGGGTGCTTCTATGGTGGGGCCATGAACCCATATGGTTCCGCAGTGTAAAAACTGTTGAATGCTGCCTTTTAAGGCGTCTACTAAATGACGGTTACTTTCTGGGGTAAAGCAAATAAGGTCTATAACCACATCTGGCTTTAAAGCCTTAATCTCGTTTGCAAAGTCACCTGAACGCTCGAGTGTTTCTCTATCTAGCGTTACTTGTTTAACGTTTTTCCATGCGCCGTTTGCTTGGTAGGGTTCTCGTTGTTGTCTACTTACGACCGTTACTTGCGCGCCTGCCTCGACAAGTCGGGGTACTAGGTAAGTACCTATGTGTCCTGTGCCTCCTATAACAATGCAATGCATAGCTGTCCTTTCTAGCTTGTTTGCTGGTAGTGAATACTTAGTTTTATGTCTTGCGGATGATTGCCAAATTTGGAGCCAAAAAGATTGATGCCGCCTACATGCTCAGCCGTCTCCTTAACCCCTATTTTTACTGAAATAAAGTCTTTTTCTGCAAGCTCGAGTTTGCTTAGGGTTTGGTTTGAGAGGAGGGTTCCGTCAAGTTGTGTTCCTTTTTTGCTGACTTGCCATGTTTTTAAAAAGCCGTGTTGAGTGTTAGAGGTGGGGTGCCAGTTTGGGGTTAGTCTGCCTCTTACACCTCCAAAATCTCCGGGGCTTGTCCAAGTGCCAATTTCTTTATCATTTATCCAGATGCTTATGTCGGAGGGCCAGTCGTCATGAATGCCGGGTGCTTCTGAGCAAAGTTCCATACTTAAACTTAAGCTTTCTATTTGCATGCCTGTTTCTATTTGGTTGGGGAAGCGGTATTCAAGGTAGCCGCTGTGAAACCAGAGGAGTTGTGCTTGTGTTCGGTCGGTGTCATAGAAAACGTTTGGGTCGTCGTAGCGACCAATTTGGGTGTGTTCGCTAAACATACCGCAGGTTGCTGTGATTTTGAAGTCGAAGTAGGCACCTATTGGCATGTTGTAGTCAAAAAATTTGCCTCTGTCAGCTTCTAGTTTTGGGGTGGTGTGTATGTTTATCCAGTTGCAAAAACAACCGCAGACGCGTTGGGTGCCTCGCTCGCCGGGTATGTGATCGCAGATAATTAGGCCGGCGTCTTCGAGTATATTTATGTGCATGGTTACGGTTGCTAGGTTCATTTTGAGTTCATTGGAGATTTCGGTTAGGTTGCTGAGCTTATGGGGGTGGGTTAGATACTCTAAGATGCGTAAGCGGGGTTCTGAGGCTAAGGCTTTGAGTTTTTCAAGAGATGCTTCGCGGTTTTTGTGAATATCTAGTTCAATCACTCGGTTTTGTTGCTGGCCGCCTAATTTTTGTAGGCTGCTGGCTACATCTATAGGGTCACGTTTTAGCATAATAGTTATTACTTTAGCATTTCCTGAATGTTTTTTGTGATTTGTTGTGGATATTGCTGTTTCTAATGCAATTGAAAACCTTCATTAAGGCTTTTTGAGACTGGTTAAAGCTAGAATACCTTGACATTAGGTCTTTATCGTAGTAATTTATAAAGTAATTAAAAACTAAGGTTGCTTAATAGTTCGGCATCTTCATTTGTTCATTTGTTGGGAAGAGGTTGCATATGCACTATCCGCGTCCGCAGTGTCGCCGGAACGATTGGCAGAACCTAAATGGTAGCTGGAGCTATGCATTTAGTAACGCCAAACAAGCTAATCAAGTTACATGGCAAGGCAATATTCAAGTGCCATATCCACCTGAATCACAACTTTCAGGTGTACATGACGAAAGTTTTCACCCTGTTGTTTGGTATCAACGCACTTTCACTCTGCCTGAAAGCTGGCAAAACAAACGCATCCTTTTGCACTTTGGCGCTGTTGACTACCGAGCCCAAGTTTGGGTCAACGGACAGCTTGTCGTAAGCCACGAAGGGGGCCACACGCCCTTTCAAGCAGATATTAGCGACGTAATAGTCGCAGGTGAACAAACCGTTGCGGTACGCGCAGAAGATGACCCTTTTGACCTAAGCCAACCTCGCGGCAAGCAAGACTGGCAAGAAAACCCCCACCGCATCTGGTACCCACGAACCACAGGCATATGGCAAGCCGTTTGGCTCGAGCCTGTTGCAGAGACGCATATCTCTAAGATACGCATGACGCCAAACCTAAACACATTTAGCATTGAAACAGACATTGAACTGTCAGGAAATACTGAAGGCTTAAGTTTAGAACTCGAGTTTCGTTTAAACGATGAAATTCTTGCTGCTGACACGCTAAAACCAAAGCAGCTTCAGACTTGGAAAAATAAACTTTCTCGTACCGTAAAGCTTGCTGTTAACGGCTTTGATGATTTGCTAGATTACATCTGGTCACCTGAAAGCCCTACTTTAATAGATTTAAGCTTAACGCTTAAGCGTAATGGTGAAACGATTGATGAAGTGAGTAGTTACACAGCGTTACGCTCAGCTGGCACCAAAGACGGTCAGTTTTTACTCAACGGGCGACCTTACTTTTTAAGAATGGCTTTAGATCAAGGCTACTGGGATGAAAGTTTACTAGCAGCCCCCAATGACGAAGCTCTAAAAAAAGATGTTGAACTTGCCAAAGCCATGGGCTTTAACGGTGTACGTAAGCACCAAAAAATCGAAGACCCTCGTTACTTGTACTGGGCAGACAAACTTGGGCTTCTGGTCTGGGAAGAAATGCCTAGTCCTTATGCCTTTAGCCCTGAAAGTGTAAACCGTGTCACCAGAGAATGGCTTGAAGTTATAGAGCGAGACTACAACCATCCTTGCATTGTTACTTGGGTTTGCTTTAACGAGTCATGGGGTGTCATGGATTTACAGACTTCAGCCTTACAACGCAACTTTGTGGCTGGCCTTTACCACCTAAGCAAAGCCCTAGACGGTTCAAGACCCGTTATTGGTAACGATGGCTGGGAGCATGTTGAAACTGACCTACTCACCATTCATGATTACAGTCGTGACCCAGATGTACTCGCCGAGCGTTACGGCACGCCAGAAGCTAGCGCCAACACATGTGAAATGACACTCGAGCATGGTCGCGCTATTTTGCTTGATGATACGGTTTTGACAAATCAACCGGTGCTTTTAACTGAGTATGGTGGTATTCGCTTTAACCCTGAAGCTGAAGAGGGCTGGGGCTATCAAGAGGTGAAAGATGAACAAAGCCTGCTTGATATTTATGCTGCTATGATTCGCGCTATTTCAGGCCGCGGTTTGGCTGGTTTTTGCTACACCCAATTTGCTGATACGTTTCAGGAGCAAAATGGTCTTTTGTATTCTGACAGGCGCCCTAAATTAGCGCTTGAAGCTTTATCGAAAGCAACTCGGGAGGGGAGGTGATGACTACCTAAAAGCTATTCGAACGTAGATCAACTCACAACTCATCTTTTCGAAAGATTCTTTTAAGAGGAAGGTAAAAAATGTTTAAAAAACTTAGTTTAGTGCTTGCTTTAGCTCTCATGGGTTCAGTCTTTGCCCAAACCACAGTTACTTGGTGGGACTTTTTAGGTGGCGGTGACGGTGTTCGTATGAAGTCACTCATTGATGACTTTAATGCTAGTCATGATGACATTCAGATTGAAGCTACTACTTTAGAGTGGGGCCCACCTTACTACACCAAGGTACAAACCTCAGCTGCTGTAGGTGAATCACCTGACATTATGACTTACCACACGTCTCGTTTTCCTTTAGGCATTCAAGGTAATGTGCTAAGACCCATTAGTGAAGAAGAACTTGCCAGTGTAGGTTTGTCAACTGCTGATTACCCTTCAAACCTTGTTGACGCTATGACCTTTGATGGTCAACTTTACGGTGTACCTCTAGATATTCATGCTGTCATTATGTACTACAACAGAGACATGTTGGCACCTTTAGGTCTTATTGGTGATGATGGTTTACCAAACTTTACCAATGACCCTGCTGCTTTTAGCGCAGCCATGCAAACGATCAAAGATTCAGAAAAACTAGGTCTATCTTTTGCTTCAGCTGAAAACGGTACAGTCTGGCGGATATTCTACTCAATGATTGGTCAACAAGGCGCAAGCTTCATTGAAGGTAATGAAGTGACTGTTGGCGAAGCAGGCGTTGCTGCTCTAGACCTCATGGCAAGCTGGGTTGAGGGCGGCTTTTCACCTGAAAATACTGATTACCCAGCCTCAATTGCACTTTTCACCAGCGGAGAAGCTGCTACGCATATTAATGGTGTTTGGGAAGTACCAACCATGGTTGACTTAGCAGCCAAAGGTGAACTGTTTGACTGGGGCGCGGTGCGCATTCCTGTTTGGTTTGACCAACCTGCAACATGGGCTGACTCACACGCATTTGCCATACCAAATGATGCCAGAAACCCTATAACAGATGAAAAACTAGCAGCTGTTTTAGAAGTTATGGCTTGGATGAACAAAAATAGTCTTTTCTGGGCAACTGCAGGTCACATTCCAGCTTACTCACCAGTAGTAGCTAGTGAAGATTATGGAATGATGGAGCCAAACTCTGACTACGCTATCTTGGCAGACAACGCTTTCTTTGACCCAGCATCAACCATCACAGGTGTAGCTTCACCTGCTTATGACGCATCACTAAACTACTTTGTTCCTGCTATCAATGGTCAGCTTTCTACAGAGCAAGCTATTCAAATGATGAAGCAAGAACTCGAGTCTCAATTAAGATAAGGTCTTTTTTACCTCTCTGCAACATGTTGCAGAGAGGTAATTCTTAAGGAAGTTACTATGGCGCAACCCATCAAACAAAAACGAAGAAAAGCCGATGAGACTTTTTCTGTCGCTATGAAAGAACCTCGGTCGCGTCGGCGCAGATTACTTATGTGGCGTGACGCAGCATTACTCGTTGCGCCGTTTATGATACTTTATTTAGTTTTTTTTATTTTTCCTACCCTCAGGGTTTTTCAGCTTAGCTTTACAGATGCGCCTCTTATCGGGGGCGGAAATTTTATTGGGCTTGAAAATTATAAGCGTCTCATGGGAGACTTTTTATTTTGGAAGTCTTTAAGAAATACAGGTTATTTTGTACTTTTAACGGTCATTCCTAATACCCTTTTTGGGCTTATGTTTGCGCTCATGGTCGTGCGTTTAAAACGCTTTCGTAGTTTGGCGCTAGCCGCTTTTTTCTTGCCTAACATGCTAACTGTTAGCGTAGTAACCATTATTTGGCAGTGGTTGCTTAACTCTCAATTTGGTGTTTTTAATTTACTTCTAGATTCAAAATTTGCAGTATTTAGTAGCCCTGATTGGGCTATGCCCATGATTGCCTTTATAACCATTTGGTGGACAGTAGGCTTTAATATGTTACTTTTTATTGCAGGTTTACAAGCTATTCCTAAAGAATACTACGAAGCTGCTTCTATTGATGGAGCAACTGGCAACCAGATTTTCTTTGGTATTACATGGCCGCTTCTTTGGCCCATCACGGCACTTGTTTTAACCTTACAACTTATTGCTCAACTTAAAATATTTGATCAAGTTTGGCTAACCACGCGCGGTGGCCCTTTCAACTCCACCATCGTCATGCTGCAATTTGTCTACCGTGAAGCCTTTCAAAACTTCAGAGGTGGCTACGCTTCAGCCATATCCATTGTTTTATTCCTTATTATTATGGTTGCTTCAGTTCTTCAATTCTGGATTTTACGGAGTGGTCGCCGATGAAAAGCCGTACTACTGTTCCTGGCATCATAGGAAGCATCTTTACTTTCTTCATGGCTTTAGTCTGGATATTCCCAATCTACTGGGCCATCATCACGTCACTGAAAATCGAGTCCAACACAGTTACCAACCCACCCCAATGGCTACCCATACCCATAACCTTTGCAAATTACACTCGAGTGCTTGGTGAGAGTGGCTTGTTTCGTTGGTATTTTAATAGTTTGTTTACGAGTGTCATTACGACAGTCTTAATTATTTTTCTTTGTGCGCTTTGTGGCTTTGCACTTTCACAACTTAGCTTTCCGGGTAAAAAGTTTCTGTACTGGCTTCTTTTAGCTGGCTTTATGATTCCGGGTCAGGCGTTAATTGTGCCTTTGTTTGGCCTTTTAGCAGATTTTGGTTGGGTGAACAGCTATCAAGGGATTATTTTGCCACAAGTCGTTGCTGTTATTAATATTATTATTTATAAGCAATTTTTTGATTCGGTACCCGTTGAGCTTAGAGATTCAGCCATAATAGATGGGGCGAGTTCCTTGCGTATCTTTAGAAGCATTTATATGCCGCTTAATATGGGTATAACCTGGGCACTAGCCATTGTTACCTTTATTGGGGTTTGGAATAGCTTTTTCTGGCCTTTCTTAATTACCACCTCTGAATCCATGATGACCATTCCTGTAGGTATTACACAAGTAACAGATTCTTTTGGTGTTCAGTACGCTCGAAGTATGGCCATGGCGATTTTAGCGGGTTTGCCGGTTGTTGTGGGCTACCTTATTTTTCAAAAGCGTGTAACCGAAGGCATTATGATGACCGCAGGTTTAAAAGGCTAGAAATTATTAGGCTAGTTGAGGTTTTATGCAGGGACGCTTGTAAGGCGCTAAGACTCCCTGCATAAAAATGAGTTTAAACAGTTCATTTAAGTTAGAAAGGAAGCGAGAGCTATGACCCCATGGTCAAAGCCTAAAGCCCGTGGCTTGCTCATAACAGGCTTAACGCTAGTCATAGCAGCACTCTGGGTTTACCCGATTTTTCGGTTTTTTAATCCTATTGCTGTCACGCGTGAGCTATTTACTTCCTTTACAGATATCATTGCTAATTTTCAAACCCAAGACTTTTTGGAAAGCCTCGAGTTTCGCTGGTACCTTAATAGTTTAAGTATTTCTATACTAGTGACGATACTGACTATTTTCTTATCTGCCCCCTGTGCCTACGCAGTCTCAAGGCTTTCCTTTCCGGGTAAAAATATACTTTTTTGGCTATTGCTAGCAGGCATTATTGTGCCTAAAGAAATTCTTTTTATTCCTTTATTCATGGATTTAGCGAGTGTTGGCTTAGCTAACAATTATATAGGTATTGGTTTACCCCAAGTCATAGCTCCCCTAACTATTTTGGCATTTAAATATTATTTTGATCAGGTTCCTGCTTCTTTACGAGAAGCAGCGCATTTAGATGGTGCTAGCGAATGGCGCATTCTCTGGTCCATTTTTATGCCTGTAAACCTCACAATAAGCATAGTGCTAGCGCTTTACACCTTTATAACAACATGGAATAACTTTTTTTGGCCCTTTATTATTACCTACTCCGAAGAACTCATGACCTTGCCAGTTGCACTAGGTACCCAAGGCTTTGGAACGTTTGGATTTACAGGTTTAGCGGTTACAGTGCTTTTCTTTTTGATACTGGGTTTCATTATGCAGCTGTTGCTCATACAAACAGGCATTGTGCAAAGCAATGTTGACAAACGCAGCGTCTCAGTTCAACTTAGACCCCTAGCTGTACTCCTAGCCTGCATTACTGTGTTCATTGCAGGGGTTTGGGGCTACACTCGAGTGCAGAACTACATTGCTATTCGGCAACCTGTTGCCACGCCTTTAGAAACACGTTGGGCAAGCACGGTCACGCCTGAAAATGTGCATAGCGAGTATCCACGTCCGCAACTCGAGCGTGAAAACTGGCTTAACCTTAATGGCCTTTGGAATTACGCGATAACAAGCAAACGCGCTAAAGAACCTAAAACCTATGATGGTGAAATTCTGGTACCGTTTCCTATTGAGTCAGCTTTATCTGGCGTGGCACTAAGGGCAGATGAG
Source organism: uncultured bacterium (assembly GCA_964352605.1). Classification (GTDB taxonomy): domain Bacteria; phylum Deinococcota; class Deinococci; order Deinococcales; family Trueperaceae; genus JAHEBB01. The sequence continues at coordinate 10,925 of CAYGTA010000024.1, forward strand.
CGTAAGCTATGGTACCAGCGTACTTTTGAAGTTCCACAAGACTGGCAAGGTCAGCGTATCTTGCTGCACTTTGGAGCAGTTGACTGGGAAACTCGAGTTTGGGTTAATGATTTAGAGGTGGGTAGCCATAAGGGTGGGTATAATCGTTTTTCTTTTGATATTACCGATGCTTTAAGCGCTGACGCTGAACAAAAGCTTGTGCTGAGTGTGATTGACCCGATTGATGCAGGTACGCAAGCTAGAGGTAAACAAGTTAGAGACCCTGGTGGCATTTGGTACACCTCGAGTACAGGTATATGGCAAACCGTCTGGCTCGAGCCTGTTCCTGACCTTAGCATTGCTAGGCTTAAATTAACGCCTGATATTGATGCAAATGTGTTAACGATTGATGCCACACTGCAAGGTAATTCAGGGTCAAACTTAAGCCTAAAAGCTACTGTTTTAGCTGAAGGTCAAGTTGTTAAAGAAGAAATAGGTCCTCTTAGTGAAGGTCTAAATGTACGTCTTTTTAATGCCAAACGCTGGTCACCTGATGAGCCTTTTCTTTATGACCTTAAGCTAAGCCTCTTAGATGGTGACAGGCTTATAGATGAAGTCTCAAGTTACTTTGGTATGCGTAAAATCGCAGTTCAAAAAGATGCAGCAGGTGTAAATCGGCTTTTCTTAAACAACGAACCTCTCTTTCAACTAGGCTTATTAGATCAAGGCTTCTGGCCTGACGGTCTTTACACCGCGCCAACAGATGAAGCTTTGCGTTATGACATAGAGGTCACTAAGCAACTTGGCTTTAATATGATTCGTAAGCATGTCAAAGTTGAGAGTGACCGCTGGTACTACTGGGCTGACAAACTTGGTGTTTTGGTCTGGCAAGATATGCCCAGCGGTGATGCGTTTGCTGCTGATGGTGAAGGCGAAATAAGCCGAAGTGAAGCCTCAGCCACTCAGTTTGAGTTTGAGCTTCAAGGCATGATTGATGATCTTTACAATCATCCTTCTATTGTCACGTGGGTTTTGTTTAATGAAGGTTGGGGGCAATATGACACGCTACGTTTAAGTGACTGGTTAAAAACGTATGACTCGAGTCGTTTGCTTAATAGCACAAGTGGTTGGAATGATATGGGTGTGGGTGACTTTAGAGATATTCATAGTTACCCTGGTCCAAATGCGCCTCAGCAATACGAAGACAGAGTCTCGGTTTTAGGTGAATTTGGGGGCTTAGGCTTAGCAATTGAAGGGCTTACTTGGCAAGATGAAGCCAATTGGGGCTATCAGCAATACGCTGACGCAGTCTTACTTTTAGAAGCTTATGACAAACTTATTCGCCGCTTGCGTTACTTAAGTGTTGAAGAAGGCTTAGCTGCAGCGGTTTACACACAAACAACTGATGTTGAAGTTGAAGTAAACGGCATGATGACCTATGACCGTGCCCTTATCAAAATGGACCCTGTGCAGGTGAGTTGGTCAAACCGTATTGTTTACCGCGAGCCGCCCATAATTAATAGTTTTGTACCCATTTCTAGTAAAGAACCTGTAACTTGGCGCTACAGCTTAGAAGAGCCAGCAGAGGGCTGGACGCTACCGGGCTTTAATGACTCGAGTTGGCCAGAAAGTCAAGCGGGTTTTGGTGCGCCTGATAGTCGTGGTGGTGTTGTACGAACTGAATGGACCACGCAAGACATTTGGTTGAGGCATAGTTTTGATTTGAGCTCTACGTACGCGCTTTACCCTTATCTTCGGGTTCATCATAATGAAGAAATGGCTATTTATCTTAATGGTCAACTTATAAAAACACTCCCTAATTACACTTTTGAATACGTTCAAATTTCACTTGACGCCACCATTCGAAATTTACTAAAGGAGGGAAAAAATACGCTCAGTGTTCATTGTAAGAGAGTTAGTTTTGGACAGTATTGTGATGCAGGATTTTTTGATACCAGCGAACGTTTAGATAGAAGTCGTTAAAAAATTTAGGAGTAAACATGTCAAACAACATTTCAATTCAGCTAGACCGTAAAATTGCCCCCATTAACCGAGATATTTTTGGTGGCTTTGCCGAACACTTAGGCCGCTGCATTTATGGCGGTATTTATGAACCTGACTCGCCTTTAGCAGGCCCAGATGGCTTACGTAAAGATGTTCTTGATGCGCTGCGCCGCTTAAACATGCCTGTTATGCGCTACCCTGGAGGTAACTTTGTATCAGGTTACCGTTGGCGTGACGCGGTAGGCCCTAAAGAAGAACGCAAAGCCCGAATGGAACTCGCGTGGCATGACTTAGAACCCAACACCTTTGGAACCAATGAATTTGTAGATTTTTGCCGAAAAATAAACAGTGAACCCTACATGGCGGTTAACTGTGGTGATGGCGACATGCGTGACGCACGAGACTGGCTCGAGTATTGCAACGGTACTAAAGATACGCATTTGGTTAAGTTGCGTAAAGAGCATGGTTATGAAGACCCGCATAACATTAAATTTTGGAGCATTGGTAACGAGGTTGATGGACCTTGGCAAATTGGCATGAAAACGCCATACGAGTATGCGCGCGCTTATAAAGAGTACGCCAAGGTCATGAAGTGGACTGACCCTAGCATTAAGCTTTTTGCAGCAGCAGTATCCTTATGGGATAAAAACTGGGTTGAGCGTATTCAACTGCTTATGGAGCATGCCTCCGATGTTCGTGAAGATGCACCGAATCTAATTGATTATATGGCTATTCACTGGTACGTTGGTAACGATACCAAACGTGGTTTTGCTGACAATGATTTTGCAAGTTACATGGCGATTTCAGAGCGTTTTGAAGACCATATTAGCGCCACAGAAGGCATCATTAGAGCCATGAGTGCAGCCTTAAAGCTCGAGCATGACATTCCGATTGCTGTAGACGAGTGGAATGTCTGGTACCGCGTTCATAATGAAGGCAAGCTTGAAGAAATTTACAACCTTGAAGATGCACTGGTGGTAGCTATGCATTTTAACGCCTTTATTCGCCACGCTAAAACCGTGAAAATGGCTAATATTGCGCAGATTGTTAATGTCATTGCGCCCATTATGACGAGCCCTGAAGGCATGTACCTGCAACCTATCTTTTACCCTTTTGAAATTTATAGTCAAACTTGTGGTGATACTGCGCTAGATATTCACTGGTCAGGCGATACCTTTTCAGCAGAAGGTAAAAATGGCACGCGTTCTCTTAACGGCATAAGAACACTAGATGTCTCTGCAACCTTAGATGAAGACAAGAAGCAACTAGCTGTTTACATTGTGAATCGTAGCGAAAACGATGCAAGCGATGTCAGCATTAACCTGCAAGACGGCAGCTTTAAAGGCAGCGGCAAGCAGTACCTTGTTAATGGTGCCAATGTCAAAATAACAAATAGCTTTCAAGAACCAGATAATGTTGTAACCAAAGAATCAAGCATTACTGCCTCAGGCTCGAGTTTTGTTACGAGTTTAGAACCCCATTCATTCACGGCGCTTGTCTTTGATCTTGCTTAAGCATGACTCGTGATTGCTTTGACTTAACTTGTTATTGCTTTAAAGTGTCTGCATGACCATGCAGACACAAGCTCTTTTATTTGCTTACTTCACAGCTAACGGTGAAGACGGCCTACATTATTCATATAGCCTTGACGGCCTGACATTTGAACAGCTTAATGACGGTAAGTCCATACTCGAGCCTAAGGTGGGGTCACAAAGCCTTATGCGTGATCCTTTTCTTATGCAGGGGCCCGATGGTCTGTTTAGGTTGATCTGGACAACGGGTTGGCAAGGGCAAGATATTGGCTATGCAGAGTCTAGCGATTTGATTCATTGGTCTAAGCAAAAAGCTTTGCCAGTAATGGCGCATGAAGCAGCAGCGCAAAATTGCTGGGCACCTGAAATGATTTTTGATGAGGCCTCCTCTGCTTACCTAATTTTTTGGTCAACAACTATTTTGGGTAAATACAATGATAAGCATCGTATTTTTGCTTCTAGTACAAAAGACTTTAAGAGCTTTAGTGAGCCAGAGCTTTTTTATGATCCGGGCTATGTAGTGATTGACGCTAATATTGTGCAAGATGATGAGACTTACCTTATGTTTATAAAGCATGAGCGAGCAGGTTTAGTCAATGGTGTTGAACTAGATAGTAATGCACCAGGGGGTGAAAAAGCCATTCATCTTGCCAAAAGCGAAACTCTGAAAGGCCCTTATGGTTTAACAGGTGACGCTATTGTAGGCGAATCTAGCGGTAGTTACGAAGATGCTGCTGAAGGCCCCGCAGCCATTAAGTTAGGTGATACATGGCATCTTTACTTTGACTACTACCGTAAAGACCACTATGGCCTAATGACCTCAAGAGACCTAATAACTTGGCAAAACCGAACGGCTGACTTAAAGATGCCAGCAGAAACTCGGCATGGCAGTATCGTTAAGGTATCCACAGAGATGCTTGAAGCACTAAAAGGCCTACCCAAGACATGAAGTCTTTCTTTAAGTTGAGTTTCTTTAGCTCTCTAATTATGTTAAGTCTAAGTTACGCCCAAGACTCGAGCCTTTTGTTTCGTGATGTGAGTTATGAAGTGGGGCTTCAGGCGAGTCATCGGGCAGTCTGGGACCCTGCACTCGGTGAAGGCTATTTAGCAGTTGGGCAAGCTTGGGCTGACTACAATAACGACGCTTGGCTTGACCTTTATGTCACGGGTAATCTTGACCCCAACACACTCTTTATGAGTAACGGTGACGGCAGCTTTAGCGTTTCAGAGTTTAGTGAGCACCTTAGTTTGCCAAACTTGCAAAGTGGTGGTGCTATTTGGGCTGACTACAATAATGACGGTTGGTCAGACCTTTATGTATTAAATTATGGTGCTAATGTCTTATTTCGTAATGACGCAGGTCAAGGCTTTACAGATGTTTCTGAAGAAGCAGGTCTTGCTGATACCGGTAAAGGAAGTTCAGCCACATGGGGAGACTTTGATAAAGATGGTTACCTTGATCTTTATGTTGTTAACTGGTCATGCTTACCAGAATGCCAACCAGAGAATTTACGCTTAAATCAAGATAAGCTTTACAAGAACAATGGTGACGGCAGCTTTACAGATGTAAGCAAAACACTCGAGCGTTCTAAGCTTTTGGGTGCAGGCTTTGCAGCTAGTTTTTTTGATTTTGATAATGATGGCGATAGTGACCTTTATGTGGTTAATGACAAAATGACTAACCCCATCGGCAATGTCTTATGGCGCAATGACGGTGCAGGTTGTGAAGCTTGGTGCTGGACAGATGTATCTAAAGAAGCAGCTATGGATAACAAAATGCACGCTATGGGCCTAGCGGTAGGTGACTACAATAACGACAATTATCTTGATTTGTACGCAACTAACATGCTTAGCCCCATGATGCTGAGTAAAAATTTAGGCACAGGACAGTTTAGTGACGCCTCTCAAGAAGCAGGTGTCATGATTATAGATACAGATCGAAGTGCCGTAGGTTGGGGTAGTGGTTTTTTTGATATAGATAATAACGGACTGCTTGACTTATATATAGCTACTACGGGCACAAAGCCAGGCCCCCCTGGGTTTTATGGTGGTTCTGCACCCAACATGGAAGACTTTCACTACCCTTACCCTGACTTGCTCTACAAAAATCAGGGAGATGGCAGCTTTATAGCCTTGCCACACTCGAGCCTTAGTAACCCTGCTTCTGTGTCTATGGGCTTTGCGTATGCTGATTATAATAATGATGGTTGGCTTGATTTTGTGCAGGGTAATTGGAATGAAGGTTACACGCTTTACAAAAATGAAGCGCCAAGAAATGCTAATTGGTTAAGTATTAAACTCATTGGTGCAGCTAATGTAAATAGAGACGCGGTTGGGGCAAGGGTTTACCTTGTGCAAAGTGATGGTGGTAAGCAAATGCAAGAAGTGATTAATGGTCAAAGTTTAGGGGCAGGTAATGATCTTCGTGTGCATTTTGGTCTTGGTGATAGTGAGCCTAGTAGCTTAACCATTGTTTGGCCTAATGGTGTTACACAAATTTTAAATGAGCCAAGTGTTAATCAGCAGCTTACAATAAGCTACGAGGTACCCTAAATGATGATAGATATTAAAAAAGTAAGCTTTGGTGAATTGCCAACAGGTGAGCAGGTTGATTTATTTACCCTAAAGCAAGAGCAGTTAGAAGTCAGCTTTTGTACCTATGGGGGTATCATTACTGCTATTAAAACACCTGACAAGCAAGGTGACCTTGCAGATGTTGTTTTAGGCTTTGATACTCTAGAAGATTACGTGAGTAAAAACCCTTACTTTGGCTGTTTGGTGGGGCGCTTTGCCAACCGCATAGATAAAGGACAGTTCGAACTTGCAGGTAAAAGCTACCAGCTTGCTCAAAATGATGGCCCTAACCATTTGCATGGTGGCGAAAAAGGATTTGACAAAGTCGTTTGGCAAGCTCAAACCGTTGAATCTGGCGTAAAGTTGAGCTATCAAAGTTATGATGGCGAGGAGAATTATCCTGCTAATTTGGTGGTAGAGGTGACTTATAGCTTAGAGGCTAATGCACTGCGTATTGATTATGAGGCTCGTTCAGACGCAGCAACCATTATTAACTTAACCAATCATAGTTACTTTAATTTGGCAGGCTCAGGTAGCATTTTAGAGCATGAACTCATGCTGAACGCTGATCAGTTTAACCCTATTAATGAAACGTTTATTCCGACAGGTGACTTACAAGATGTTACTGATACGCCGTTTGATTTTCGCAAGGCAACTGTTATTGGTAAACGCATTGCTGAACAAGACCAGCAACTCTTGTTTGCCGGAGGCTACGACCATAACTGGGTCTTAAAGCAAAATGCTGAAGGCCTTAGTTTGGCTGCTTGTGTTAGAGAAGCTGTAAGCAAAAGACAACTTGAAGTTTTTACCAGCCACCCGGGTGTGCAGTTTTACAGTAGCAACATGCTTCCTGACTTAATAGGTAAAAAAGGTCAGGCTTATCAGAAACACTCAGGGCTTTGCCTTGAGACGCAGCATTTCCCTGATTCACCAAATCAAGCTCAGTTTCCCTCTGTTATTTTGCAAGCCAATGAGCTCTATAAGCACAGTACGCTATTTAAGTTTTCGGTATTTGAATAAGGAGTAAAGCATGCCTTTTACACTGTGTCACAAGTTTCTTGTGAGTTGTCTTTTTTGCTTAGTGCTAGCACATAGTTTTGCGCAACCCTTAGAAGTGACAGGCTCTATTAATGGTGTGCATGACCCTGTCATGATAGAAGAAAACGGTAATTACTATCTGCTTGGTACAGGCCCTGGTGTGCCCATTCGCTGTTCCAATGACATGCTTGACTGGAAGCTATGCAGCGCAGTCTTTTTTGGTTTACCCAAATGGATTAAGGAAGCTGTGCCTGCCGTAGGTGACCTGTGGGCGCCCGATATTTCTTTTTATAACGGCAAGTATCAAGTTTTCTACTCAGCCTCTACTTTTGGTGAAAATGGCTCTGCCATTGGCCTAGCCACTAACGTTACGCTTGACCGAGATAGCCCTGATTATGCTTGGCAAGATGAAGGGCTTGTTATTCAATCACAAGCAGGCGATAACTGGAACGCCATTGACCCAAACTTTATTGTAGATGAAGAAGGAACCCCTTGGTTAACGTTTGGTAGCTTCTGGACAGGTATTAAGCTCATTGAACTTGACCCAGAAACACGTAAAGCAGCTAATGACACACTGCACGCTATCGCCCAGCGACCCGTAAGCACAGCTATAGAAGCACCCTTTATTATTAACCAAGATAGCTACTACTATTTGTTTGTATCTTTTGATCAGTGCTGCCGTGGGGTAGATAGTACTTACAACATTCGTGTCGGACGCTCTGAAACTATAACCGGACCATACCTTGATAAAGACGGTCAGGAACTCATGAATAACGGAGGCACGCTACTAAAAGAAGGCGGAGAGCGCTACAAAGGTACAGGGCACAACGCTATCTTTCAACAAGACAATCAAGACTACCTTGTTTACCATGCCTACGACGCAGAAGATCACGGCACTTCAAAATTAAGACTCGAGCCTCTTTTTTGGCAAGATGGCTGGCCTGTTTTGCAAAAGGGCAACTAGTCTTTTTTGAAGTCCGTAAAACCTATTTTTAGCTTAGGAGCAAACACATGAACTACAGATTTATGGGCAAAACAGGTTTAAAAGTAAGTGAACTTTGCCTTGGTGCCATGACCTTTGGTCGTGAAGCAGATGAAGCTTTAAGTCACAAAATGATAGATATGTTTGTAGAAGCAGGCGGTAATTTTATTGATACTGCCGATGTCTATAGTCGGGGTATTTCAGAAGAAGTTACAGGTAATTGGCTTAAAAAACAAAACCGTGATGAGCTTGTTATTGCTACCAAAGTACGCTTTCCTATGAGTGATGGACCTAATGACGTGGGCTTAAGCCGTAAACACATTATGTCTGGCATAGAGTCAAGCTTAAAACGCTTAAAAACTGATTATATTGACCTTTACCAAGTGCACTGCTGGGATGAAAAAACCCCTTTAGAAGAAACCTTAAGTACGCTTAATGATCTCGTAAGACGCGGCATGGTGCGCTATATAGGTGTAAGTAACTTTAGTGGCTGGCAGTTACAACGCGCCCTCATGCTGAGTAAGCAACTAGGCTTAGAGGCATTTACTTGCTTACAACCTCAATATAATTTACTTTGTCGCTCTACCGAATGGGAACTTATGCCGCTCTGTGAGCTTGAAGGCATTGGCGTTATACCTTGGAGCCCCTTAAGAGGCGGCTGGCTAAGTGGCAAGTTCAAGCGTGGCATGAGCGCACCCCCATCTGGCAGTCGTGTAGAAAAAGCTGAACAAGAAGGCTGGGGTGAATCATGGAGTGGCTATAACAACGAACACACATGGCGTGTTTTAGATGCCTTGCATGAAGTTGCAACCGAAACACAAAAGCACCCCGCCCAAGTCGCCATTCGCTGGTTACTGGAGCAAAAAGCTGTAACCGCGCCCATTATTGGTGCCAGAAACGAAGAACAACTACGCAGTAACCTAGGCTCGAGTGCTTGGGTTTTAAGCGCTGAACAGTTAGCGAAGCTGAATCAGGCGAGTGCCTTGCCGTTACCTTATCCGTATGAGCATATTGCAGGTGCACAAAATAGGCGTTGAGTCAGACTTTGTTTGGTTTGGGGATTTGCGCAATAGAGGGCAGGCTAAGTCTAGATTTTACTAAGCTTGGATTTTACTAAGCTTAGTGTTTAAATCTAACGGTAAGGGTTGTGCCTTGCTTTAAGCTA
>CAYGTA010000025.1:0-20090 GCA_964352605.1 uncultured bacterium
TGAGTAAAAACCCATGGGCTAAGTTGATCTAGTGTTTAAGCTGAAAACTGCGATATCAAACAACGCGTGTGACCTAGGGGAGTAGAAAGAGACATATCCCAAAGCTGGGGCAGTTTGTCGTGGAAGCAGTATTAAAAGCTGCGCAGATAGCAACGCTTTGGATAAGCGCTATATCTGTGCAGCTTGGAAAGGGAATTAGGCTAAAAGGGGTTTAGTTTAAACGTGCAAAGACGCCAAACTCATCTGCATTGTCTGGGGTTACTAATTCGCAGTCAAGAGATTGTTTTTCTTCGGCAGGTAGTTCACCTGTTTGAATGTAAGTGTCAGCTTGATTTACGGCTTCAGCAGCTAGAACAGCAGCAGGTTGTAAAACCGTTGCATGTATTTTTCCTGCTTTGATTGCTTCAATAACGTCTGGGCTACCGTCAAACCCAACTATAATGACGTCATTTTTGCCAGCAGCAGCAAGGGCAGCTTGGGCACCAAGTGCCATGGTGTCGTTACCTGCAATGACGCCTTTTATGTCTGGGTTGGCTTGTAAGATGGTTTCCATCTTTTCAAAGGCTTCGGTTTGGCTCCAGTTTGCACTTTGCTGAGCAACCATTTCCATGTCAGGGTACTGGTCAAGAACATCGTGGTAGCCTTGTGAGCGAATGCCTGCGTTGGTGTCTGACTCTTTACCTAAAAGTTCAACAAATTGACCTGTTTCGCCCATGAGGCGTACAAATTCTTCGGCACCTAGGGTTGCACCTTGGTAGTTGTTAGATACTATTTGGGCAGCAGCAACACCTGTTGCGTTAATTTCACGGTCAATCAAGAAGCTAGGAATGCCAGCATCTTTGGCTTTTTGAATGGCGGTTATGGATGCGTCTGCACCTGCGTTATCCAAAATAATGGCAGCGGCGCCTCGGGCAATGGCGGTGTCATAAAGTTGATCTTGTTTGGCTGCGTCATCATCATGGGTGAGTACTAAGGTTTCATAACCTAATTCCTGAGCTCGAGCTTCGGCTGCGTCTGCTTCGGCTTTGAAGAAGGGGTTGTCATGTGAGGGGGTTATGATTACGATTAGGTTGCTTTGGGCTAGGCTTAGGCTGAAGAGGCTTACGAGTAATATAAGTACTATTTTTTTCAAGGTTTTCTCCTGTGTTACTAAAGTGTTTTGAGTCTGAAACCATGTTTGGTTTTAGCGGCTTGTTTTTGCGGGTGTTGCTTTTTGTTATCACCTCCTCTCTAAGTGCTTTTTGTTTTTTCTTTTAATTGCAGGGCTGCGCGTTGTTGCAATCTGTATTGCAGTTGGTCAATAACAACGGCAAGGATGATAACGAGTCCTTTTATGACGGTTTGCCAGAATTCTGATATGCCTAGTAGCACCATGCCGTTGCTGAGTACGCCAATGACAAAGGCCCCTATTATGGTTCCGCCCATGGTGCCGCGCCCACCCATGAGGGAGGTGCCTCCGAGTACGACTACGGCTATGGCGTTAAGTTCAAAAGTCTCACCAGTGGCTGGATGGGCGGCAACAAGTTGAGATGAGATAATAAGGCCGACCATTGCTGCGCAGAAGCCTGAAATGATGTAGGCGAGTAATTTGACGCGTTTTACTCTAATGCCTGAGAGTTCAGCGGCGCGTTCGTTTCCGCCAACCGCGTAGACTTGTCTGCCGAAGGGTGTTTTGCTGGCAACGAAGGTGGCTACAATGGCAAATGCCACCATTATCCAAATAGGGATGGGTAGATTTAAGAAGCTGCCTGTTCCCAGTATCGGGAAGCCAGTATTGCCGAGTTCGGGTTTGCCTACTAAGTTAGGGAATGTTGCGCCGTTTGAGCTTAGTAAGGCTGCGCCGCGTGCAACGTAAAGCATACCTAGTGTAGCTATGAAGGGTGTGACGTCTAGTCTTGTTATGAGTATGCCGTTTATAGCGCCAACGACTACACCAACCATGAGTGCTAGGAACATGACGACCCAAATGTTAAAGAAAATGGCGATGCCAAAGATGGGTAAAACTAAGCCTTGATTTATGAGGCTGCCAGCAACCATGCCTGCAAGACCGACAATGGAGCCTACCGAAAGGTCAATGCCTGCCGTTAAAATAACAAAGGTCATACCTATGCCTAATAGGGCATTTAGGGCTACTTGTTTGGTCAAAATAACCAGATTGCCAGTGGTTAAAAAGGCAGGGCTCAAAAAAGCAAAGATGATGGCGAGTACAAAAAGTGCAATGTATGCCCTAAAGCTTAGGAGTAACATACGCCAAGAGAAACTAGGGCGAGCTTGAATGGCAGCTTGACTCATGCGGCTAGTCTTTCTAAGGGTTCGCCTGCTGAGGCAGCTACGAGTGCTTGTTCGCTAAGTTTAGCTCTGGCTATGTCTGCACTTATGCGTCCTTTAGCTAAAACCAGTACGCGGTCGGCCATGGCCATGATTTCTTTTAATTCAGATGATACAAAGATGATGCCGAGTCCTTTGTTAGAGAGTGCATTCATTATGGTGAACATGTCACCTTTGGCGGCGACGTCGATACCTCGTGTAGGTTCATCTAGCAGCAATACTTTGGGTTGTGTGAGTAGGCTTTTGGCTACCACGACTTTTTGTTGATTGCCGCCACTAAGTGATGTGATGAGCTGGTTTGGGTCGGCTACTTTGACTGAGAGTTCTTTTATCATTTGCTCAATGCCTTGGGTCTCTTGTTTGTTTGATAGGGCAAGCCCACGAACAAAGCGTTGCAGGCTGGATAGCGTCATGTTTTTAGCTACAGATAGGACTTGTACTAAGCCCATGCGTTGCCTGTCTTCTGGTACCAAAGCTAAGCCTGAATGAATGCGCTGTTGTATGTGACCTTTGACGGTTTTACCTGAAAGTTTTATGTCGCCACTGGCATGGCTTTGTAAGCCCATGAGGCTCTCTAAGAGTTCAGTGCGCCCTGAGCCCATAAGGCCATAAATGCCGAGTACTTCGCCAGCGCGTAGCTTGAAACTGATATTTTCGAGCAGCATGCCGCCACTGGCTCTAGGTACGTTAAGCTGCTTGACTTCAAGTAGTATTTCTTTAGCTTCGTGTTCTTTGCGTTGAAAAAGAGAGTCACTGCTGCGACCCACCATTTTTTCAACAATCCACTCTAAATTTACGTCACTGGCAGGGGCTTCTGCTACGAGCCGACCATCTCTTAAAATCGTGAAGTAATCACCAATTTGTAAGAGTTCGTCTAGTTTGTGCGATATGTAAACAATAGAAACACCTTGCGCAGTTAAGTCATGAATAATTTCAAAGAGGCTCTCAACTTCATGTTGACTAAGGGCTGAGGTGGGTTCATCCATAATAAGAATGTTGGCATCTTGCGCTAAGGCTTTAGCAATTTCAACAATTTGCTGCTGACCAATACGTAAGTCTGCCAGTAGGCTTTTCGGGCTTATGGCTTGTTGGGTACGCTCGAGTAGGCTTTGGGCTAGCTGTTCTTGTGTTTTTTGGTCGATGGTGCCGAGTTTTGTTAGTTTTTCTCGACCCATGAAGATGTTTTCGCTGACGCTTAAGTTCGGAAAAAGATTAAGCTCTTGATAGATAATGCCGATGCCGTGTTTGGTTGCATCTCGGGGTGATTTAAGGCTTATCTCTTGACCTTCTAGTTTTATGCTGCCACTACTAGGTTGCTCTACGCCTGATAAAATCTTCATGAGTGTAGATTTGCCTGCACCGTTTTCACCAATTAAAACGTTGACTTTACCCCGATGAATTTTGAAGTCAACCTTATCGAGCGCTAGTGTGCCCGGATAGACTTTCGAGATGGCTTGCGCTTGCAAGATAATGTCGTTTTTAGCTGCCATTAGTCGTTAACCTCAAGGATGATAGGGGTGATAAGGATGTTGTCAGCTTGTGTAAAAGCACCTGAAAAACGAATGCTTTTACCCACGCTTGCTTCAAAATCAAAAGGTTCAATTACGTCACTCATGACACGAAGATGCAGGGCTTTTGAGACATCGGCAAACTCGAGCTGGTTGGTAAAGTCGTTAAAGTTAATAAAAGGTAAGACGCCGCGGACTGCGGTTCCTCTTATGACGGGGCCAATGGCTAGGCTTAGGTCGCTTATATCATCGTAGGGTGCTAAGTCGAGGTTTAAGAGGCCTGCTCTTGAACTGCTATCAAGCTCTAGTACGTTTGCCTCGCCTTTGACCATAAAGTTATAAGCACTGTTGCCTTCACGGCGACCGTAGCGTTCTGCTGTGCCTTCGGGGTCTTGTGCTAAGGCTGCTAAAAGCTCTTTAAGATCAATAGCATCATTGTTAAAGCTGCTTATTATGGGGTCTTGCCAGCGTTCAGAAACATAGCGTTCGGCACTAAACTCTTGATCTTCTGTACCAAGAATCGCTTTACCTGTTACAGGGTCAAGCGGGCGAATGGTAGCGATTTTACAAGAACTTAGTAGCAGTAACGCTAAAAACGTAAAAGCAATAGGTTTTGATAAGATCATAAATAAAGCAGGCTTTCCTTAAAAGCTAACTCGAGTAGCGTCAGGTTATTAATTCTGATGGTGATAGACTTCCCAGTTAAAGTAGGTTTCAAAGGCTTCTGTTAAAGCGGTAGCTGAGTGAGATGCGTTCATGGCTGCATGATGCTCAAAACCGTTTTTGCAAATGTGCTTCATGAGGCTTTGTAAGTCAGGTACTTCAACCACTGCGCGACTGCCAAAGGTATCTAAAGGATCATCTACAAACATGCCGTCACCTACATAGGCTTTAATGACGCCGTTACGGTCATCGGTTGATACTCGAGCGTAGCTAAAGGGGCCTGCGGGGGTGCGGCCTGATACCACTCCGAAGGTGTTTTCGTCGCCTAGGGTGGAGCCTAATATGGGGGCGTATTCCATTTTGAATTCATCACCAAAGAAGCTTTTGGGCCAGTTTCCGCAGTGAAACAGGACGCATTTGTCAGGGTTATCTGCGTAGTTGTTGTTCCAGTCGACGAGTGCGCTGGGTGTTCCTGAGGCGAGTTGTAGGGCGTACATGGATACAACGCCTGTTATGTCAACTTCGCAGGCGCTCGGCATGAGGTTTTCGCCCATCATGCTCATAATGGTGCATACGTTTACGCCGTAGTTTATTTGGAGTGATTCCCAGCATTGCAGGGCTGACGCGGTTATGTCTAAAGATTGCATCCATGCATCTAAAACAATGCCAATTTTGGCCATTTTTACTAAGGATGGTGGGGGTACGCCGTCAGTGGGGACGTAGGCTTTAATGCCACTTAAGCGCTCTTTTACTCTTGAATCATCATCGGTTAGTTTTTCAGCTGGGCCAAAGACATCTGAAAGGTCTATGGTTTGTACGCTTATGCCAAAGGCTTGTAAAAGTTTCTCGCTATAGCGGGTAGTGTTAAAGGCGTTGGGTCTTGCGCCGACTGCGCCAAGTCGGGCGTTTTTTAGGCCATTGACAATGCTGCAAACACTTAAGAATTTCTTTAAATCTTTTTTAAATGAGTCTGTTTTAGGGTGAACGGTGTGCAACTCAGTCATGGTGAAGGGAAAGCCGTATTGATACAAGTTATTGCAGACTGAAATTTTGCCGCAGAACGCGTCGCGTCTGCGTGAAGGCATGAGCTGCCCTAAGTCATCTGGGTAAGCTTGTACCAAAATGGGTACATTTAAGCCTGATAGCTTAATGCTGTCAGCAATGCCTTTTTCATCGCCAAAGTTGGGTAGGCATATTAAGATGCCGTCAATGTCATCTTGATGTTGTCTAAATAAGGCGGCGCATTTCTTAGCGGTTTCCCATGTTTCAACAGCACCTAAATTGGTATCTTCTTCAGTCAAGATAACGGGTTTAATGTTCATCTCACTAAAGAGCTCGAGTATGTCTTTTCTTCCTTCGCTTATGAGTGAGTCGGGGAAGAAGTTGCGGTTGCCGACAATGACGGCTATGGTCATTTGTTTTTTCATTTAATCCTCTTACTTTCTTGAGCGCAGGGCTAAGATAGAACGGTTGTTTTAAGACAGCTAAAGGTCGTATTTACAACGCTTTTGTTGTTGCTCTAGATGTTTCTAGAGAAGCTTTTGAATATTTATTCAAACAATGTATTTTATTCTATTGAAAATATACCTCCTTCAGGTTATAACGTCAAGTAGACATAAAAATAGATTGGTTTTTGCTTAAAAACACACTAACTCTCAGCCCATACTGAGAGAAAAACACCAATCGATGGGAGTTTATGTAATGACTGATTTTACGGTTTTCGACGTTGTATTTCCAGCAGCAGCCAAGCAACGCGTCATTGTAAACACAGACGCCAAAAACGAAGCAGATGACCAATACGCCATTGTTCACGCCGTACTCACACCCTCCTTTGAATTACACGGCATCATTCCAGCTCATTTCGGAACCATCAAATCAGCCACAAGCTTGCAAGATAGCTATGATGAGACCATGCTCTGTCTGCGCTTAATGGGTCTAGAAAACGAAATTCGTGTAGATGCCGGCGCAACCCACGCCATGCCAGACGAAGCAACCCCCGTAGATTCAGCAGGCGCACGCCTCATCATCGAAGAAGCCATGAAAGATGACCCCAGACCCCTACACATCGCCTTCTACGGACCCCTCACCGACATGGCATCTGCACTCCTACTCGAGCCTGAAATACAAAACAAAAATATTCGTGTTATTTGGATAGGTGGCAACACTTGGCCGAGTGGCGGTAAAGAATACAACCTTTCTAATGACATTCACGCTGCCAATGTCATTATGAAGTCAAGCTTAGAACTATGGCAAGTACCCAGAACAGCCTATAGAACCATGGGTGTCACCTACGCTGAACTGATTGAAAAAGTCTATCCTCAAGGTGAAATTGGTAAGTATTTGGTTGAGCAGCTTATAGAGCATAACGCAAGAATGCGCCCAGAAATGGAATACCGCTCGCTAGGTGACTCACCTTGCATTGGCATTATTTTAGACCCTGAATGCGGACAATTCTCATGGCGCCCAGCACCCCTTTTTGATGAGCAAATGCACTACATACATACAGGGAAATACCGTCCTATTCGTGTTTATGAAAGTGTGAATACGCGATTTATTCATGAAGACTTCTTCGCAAAACTTACTCAGTTTATTAGGCGTGGGTCAAAACTCTAAGCAAACAAACCTAGGAGCTATTTTATGAAAAATCAAGCAGTGGGGAATTCCATAATTAAAGGCTGTGGCACACACCACATCGCTGTTCAGACCCGAAATTTGGCTGCATCAATGCGCCTCTATCAAGATGTTTTAGGTATGAAAGTGGTGGCCGAATTTGGTTCACCACAGCGTAAAATTATTTTGTTAGATATGGGCGACGGTAGTCATATTGAATTGTTTGAACCTACTATTGATACCCCTAGGGGTGATGAACCTGTAGTTAATGACCCTGTTACTCATTTTGCTTTAACTACAACTGATGCGCGAGCGGCTCTGGAGCATGTTCGGCAAGAAGGGTATGAAGTTACAAGTGAACCTAGAGACCTTGTTTTAGGTGAATTAGAGGTCACCGTTGCGTTTTTTAAAGGGCCTAGCGGAGAAAGTATAGAGTTTTTTCAAACCCATTAATCAAGGAGAATAAAAATGGCTTTTACATTACAGATTGGTGAAGCAGCTCCAAATTTTCAATTGCCAGCAACAGACGGTAATACGTATAAATTATCAGATTTTGATCAATCGAAAGTTTTGGTTGTCTTTTTTACTTGTAACCACTGCCCTTATGTTGTAGGGTCTGACGAAGTTACCCGACAAACTGTTGAAAGATTTGCTCCGCAAGGTGTGCAATTTGTCGGTATTAATTCAAATAGCAAAGTTACGCATCCTACAGATGATTTTGACCATATGGCAGCTCGCATGAAAGAGCACAATTTTCCTTGGCTATATCTGCATGATGATAAACAAGACGTTGCTTCAGCCTATGGTGCTCTTCGAACTCCCCATTTTTATGTATTTGATCAGGAACGCAGGTTAATTTATACAGGACGCGCAGTTGACAACCCAAAAGACACAAGCAAAATGACCGTAAACGATTTGGAACAAGCACTAGAAGAACATTTAACGGGTCAACCCATTAGTGAACCTTTGACTAATCCGCTTGGCTGCAATGTTAAGTGGCATGGTCAAGATGCACACTGGATGCCAGCCGAAGCTTGTGATTTGGTGCTATAAGGCAGCTTACTAAGGTCTTACGCAAAATTCCAATAAAAATTAGCTGCTTATAAGTACTTTGCTTCGTGTTTCTGCCTAGGGGGTTTTAATTGAGACTCGAATATGAAAAAAGGGAACCAGATTAAGATGGAACATGCAATTCACTAGGCTTGGTAGAACGGGCTTGAAAGTTAGTGTTCTCGGTTTAGGCGCAGGGGGACCCAGCCGATTAGGTCAACGTAGCAATAAGACAGAGAGTGACTCGATAGCCATTATTAGGCAAGCGCTAGATGCTGGAGTTAATTTTATTGACACAGCTGAAGCTTATAAAACTGAAGAAATTGTAGGCAAGGCGATTAAAGGGGTTCCGCGGGATTCACTTGTCATTTCTACCAAGAAAACGTGTAGCGAAGATTTAACAGCTGACATGGTCACTACAAGTCTTGAAAATAGCTTGAAAAAACTAGGTGTAGATTACATTGATGTCTATAACCTACATGGTGTTCGACCTGCCCAATATGACAACTTGGTTGAAAACATTGTACCTGTATTTCAAAAACTACAGTTAGAAGGGAAAATTCGGTTTTTGGGTATTACCGAAGCCTTTGGAAGTGACAAAGACCACCAGATGCTACAACGAGCCTTAGAAGACGATATCTGGGATGTGATTATGGTGGGGTTTAATCTCCTTAATCAAACTGCGCGAGAAACTGTTCTAAGCAAAACGATCAAGCAAAATATTGGAGTACAAGTAATGTTTGCGGTGCGTTTGGCCTTGAGTAAACCTGATCGACTAAAAGAGGTCATTCACAAACTCATTGCAACAGGAGAATTGAGTTCAGAAGAAATTAATGTCAATGACCCCTTCGACTTTGTTATGAAAGAAAGCGACGCGCTTAGTCTAACTGACGCTGCCTATCGGTTTTGTCGAGATGAGCCAGGAACCCATGTCGTACTATCGGGCACCGGCAATGCTGAACATCTTAAAGCTAACATCGCATCTCTAAATTCACCACCGTTGTCACCAGAAGTTGTTAACAAGCTAAAATACATTTTCCGCCGAGCAGTTTCTGTATCAGGCCAGTAGCGACCGAGTACTTTAGCTGTATTCCTATCTAAATTCATTCTCTGAAAAGGTAATATTATGACTATTACAGAAGATGCGCAACGAGTCCCTCATTATGGCGTTTTTGAGTTTTCACTTGAAGCTGATGTTCAAGCTAAACACCCAATTTTTGAGACGACCTACACGATAGTGTATACGCGACCTAACGGCTCCACGGTAACAGCAGAAGGGTTTTATGATGGTAACAGCCTTTATAAAGCTCGAGCTTATGCAAACGACTTAGGTGAGTGGCAGTGGCGGACTGAGTCAAACCTTCCTGAGTTGAATGGGCAGTCAGGCAGGTTCACGGTTGTGCCTTCTAAGTTAAAAGGTCAACTGATACATCACCCAGATGACCCCTATCAATTTGCTTATGAAAATGGAGACTGGTTTTTACATATTGGTGATACAGGTTACCGTTATGTGACCGATACTGAGGGCGAATGGAAAGCTTATATTGATCAGGCTGAAGCTGCTGGCTTTACCAAAATTCGAACCTGGTTCAACCGAGGGCGCAAAGATGTACAAGCACTCTTTAACTTAGACCGCACATCACTCAATTTACCGTACTGGCAAGAGATAGATCGCCGTATGACCTATGCGCTTAATAGCTACCCGCATGTCATGTTCAAATTGATTCCCTATGGTGAAGATACCAAAGAGCTCTTGCGCTATAAATCAGACGCAGTTTCAAAATGGGCAGCACGTTACGCTCAGGCACGATTTTCGGCTTTTCCTAATGTTCACTGGTGCGTTTCAAATGACCATAAAATTGTGGGCAATGAAGAAGAGCTTTCAGGGCGCAAAATACATGAATCAACCATTGATCAAATTGCTGAAGATATGGCGGCTCGAGAACCTTGGGGCAGCCTACTAACAAATCATCAGTGTCGCTGGAGTGGCTATTCATTTGTCGATCGCAAGTGGTCAGATATCGTCACTCTTGAAGACCTTGATCAGGTCCACGGACAAATCATTTTAGAGTATAGAGCAAAAGTAAAGATGCCCGTCATTAATGACGAAGATCGCTACGAGCATTACCGTCCGCCAGACTACCCAAGCTACTTTTTTCGCCGATTGATGTGGGCCAGCCTGCTTTCTGGTGGCCATACAACCTACTGCGGAACTGTCACTTTTGAAGCATATGATGGCAACTTGCGCGGTATGCAAGGCTACTACGATGCAGCGCATGAGGGCAAATTAGTGGGCTTTCAACATTTCAAAAATCTTCATGTATTCTTTAATGACACAGGACTTACACTCGTTGGGTTTGAGCCGAATGATGCTTTTGTTGGTGGTCGTCCTAGCCACCGAAAATGTATACGCAAAGGTGACACCGCTATCATTTATCTTGCTAATCCAAATGGCGATGAACCTGAAAAAGATGATGTGAGCGAGCTTGTGCCAGATCTCACCCTAAGCGTTGCAAAAGATTCTGTAGCACGATGGTTTGACCCACAAACTGGGCTTTGGGCAGGTGCTATAGATTTGCTAGCCGGAACCCATACAATTGTTGCACCTGCAGGTCAGGACTGGGTGCTATTTATACAGTAACTAAACCGTTGAACCCAAGCTAAGCAAAGTTATTTTAAAAAAGGATTTTCTCTTGCAATCTTCAAACTCAAACAAATCACCCACTGGTGGTGCGCTTGAAGGCAATCGCTACCGAGTCATTATATCTACCGATATTGGCGGGACTGACCCAGATGACTTCCAATCGATGGTTCATTTTCTTGTCTACGCAGATCTTTTCGATGTCGAAGGTCTAATTTCCTCCTCGGCCATCGGGCCAGGTCGAAAGAAAGATATTTTAGACGTAATCGAATGCTACGAAAAAGATTTTAATAATCTAAAACGCTATTCTGACCAATACCCTAGCCCAGATGCCTTGCGAGCCATTACAAAGCAAGGCGAAACTCAAGTCGCACCCTACGCAGGCTTTCGCCAAGCTACAGAAGGATCAGAGTGGATCGTCCATTGCGCCCGTCGAGATGATCCTCGGCCGCTCTATATTTTAGGTTGGGGAGGGATTGATGATGTTGCACAAGCGCTTCATGATGCACCAGACATTTTGCCAAAGCTTCGTGTGTATTGGATTGGGGGGCCAAACAAGAAGTGGGGGCCAGACCAGTATCAATACATTGTAGATAAGCATTCAGAGCTCTGGATTATTGAAGTCAATGCTACTTATCGTGGCTGGTTTGTAGGTGGTGTTCAGAGTGGTCAATGGGGTAATCAAGCATTTGTGCGGCAGCACATTGCTGACAAAGGAGCACTTGGTGACTATTTTAATACCCAACTCGAAGGCACAATTAAAATGGGCGACACACCATCAGTTGCATGGCTACTAAAAGGTACCCCAGAAGATCCGAGCAAGCCTAGTTGGGGAGGGAATTTTGTAAGAGCTTGGAAACGACCATACTTGCTTCTCGATCGCATGCCAACAGAAGAAGATCGCCTAGAAGAGTTCGGTATTTTAGAACTTGCACTGCCCTTAGGAGAAGATGCGCCAAAAACCCCACAGGGACGCCTCATTGTAGAGAACCAATCATTGATTGGTCACACACCAGGAGACGGCACAATGCGTTTCCGCTTTAGTCCTAAAGCAGCTCGAGTGTTCAGGTTTACAATTCAAAGTAATGTTTCGAAACATGATGGGGCAACTGGTGTAATTACGGTCTACACAGCAGAACCTGAAGTTGCCCAGCAACCTTCATCACAGCTTGCCAATTGGTGGACAGATGATCCTAATCGGAACTATGCAGAAGATATTCATGGTTACACCGTGTTAGGTGCCAAAAGCGTAAATCAATGGCGTAAAGAATTCCTACAAGATTTTGCAATAAGGATGAGTAGGTGTAAGGATGGCTAGTTATAAAAACGCTTAGCTCAGGCTTGGATTCAAAGACTCGCTTTATGTATTACATCAAAAGTTTTTATTGTTTTAGGTCTGTAACAAGCACAAAAATAATGAGTAACATTAAATAAAATGCTTGATCTTCAAAGAAAGCGCACGGATTATTCGTTTTGAGGTTAGTAAAGGAGTTCGAATTTGACTAAATAGATAATATGGCAGAATAGATAGTATAGCAGTTTTTAAGTTAAATACAGCATCGACTTAGGCAGATCTGTTTTGACTCAGCTAGTTCGGCATTTAAAGCGCAGCAAGCGTTTTAAATGCAAAAGGCTATAGATAGCTTAGCTTGAAACTACTATAAAGAATATTTTTTACATTTTTCTAGCGAAGTAATAACGTACTAACCAAACCATTCAGAATTTGAGGTAAGGAAATGAAAGCAAATAATACTGTTTCACGTGTTCGCATGCATAAAAGTGGTCCAGAAGTTTCTGAGATTGTCTGGGGAAGCATGCGCTCAGAAGCGCAATTTTCGTCTTCAGCTGAATTAGCTGAATTTCTCGCATGGCTGCATGAACGAGGTATAACAACTTTAGATACCGCACCAGCTTACGGCATTCCTCACCAGTACACCACTGAGAAGTTTTTGGGTGACGCCATGGCTGAAGTTGGTCGAGATAAATTTGAAATTGTCACCAAGTGTGGCATTCAGCATGTTGCCCCACAAAGACCCCAAAATTGGATTAGACACTTTGACTTTAGTGAAAAAGAAATCAGAATGTCAACAGAACAGTCTTTAGAAAAATTAGGGGTAGATGTCATCGATGTGCTCTTGTTGCACCGACCAGACTACCTTATGGACCCAGATGAAACAGCTGCTGCGCTAGACGCTATGGTTGATGAAGGCAAGGTACGCCATATTGGCGTTTCTAATTTATCCCCGTCACGTTTAGAGCTCTTAGCCTCAAGATTAAAAGCACCTATTGTTACCAATCAGATTGAATTTTCGCCTATCCACTTAAATCCCATTGCAGATGGTAGCTTTGACTTAGCTATTAAAACGGGCTTCAAGCCCATGATTTGGTCACCTGTTGGCGGCGGACGACTATTAACAAGCGAGGATGACTATTTTGTAAAGGTACGTAATAAACTTAGCGAAATTGCAGAAAAATATGACTTTGACGGGCCAGCTAATGCTGCGATTTCTTTTGTAGCTCGTCATCCTGCTAATAGTGTCATTGTGCTTGGTAGTGGCAAACGAGAACGAATAGAAGGCGCAATTAAAGCTGTGAATACGGAGCTTGATCGCCAAGACTGGTACGACATAGTCACACAAACCCACTCGAGTATCTTCTTTTAGAGGTTAAGCACGTATGCTTGCTGTATCAGTACGAGAAAGAGGGTGTGCGGTTGGTTTTCTATTAACTGTGGGTGTTTGGGGTAATCGTGAATATCTGCTGTATCAAATCCTATTAACTCTAAAGCGCTACGGCTATTGGTGTAAAGCAGACATGATAAGGTTTTCTGAAAAGCAGTGGCCAGAGGAGGTGTCATGCTAATTGGAATTGATTGGGGCGGAACAAAAATTGAAGGCGTAGCGTTGCGTGAAGATGGCAACGAGCTGCTTCGTTTGCGTGAATCCACGCCACGCCATGACTATGAAGGATGCATCAGGGTTATTAAAACGATTATTGATGCACTAGAAAAACAGACGGGGCAGCGCGGGTCAATTGGCATTGGCATACCCGGATCCCTAGAACCCGTTAGTGGCCTTGGTAAAGGTGCCAGTTCAACTTGGCTGCTGGGTCGCTCAGTTGAACACGATCTCTATCAGCTTATTCAGCGCGAAATTCGAGTTAAAAATGACGCTGATTGCTTTGCTGCATCAGAAGCCTTAGATGGAGCAGGCGTAGGCCATAACGTTGTGTTTGCCGTTATTCTAGGTTCAGGTGCGGGTGCGGGTATTGCTGTTAACGGTAAAGCGCATCACGGACCTAACAATAGTGGGGGAGAGTGGGGACATAATCCTCTACCTTTTCCGACAGCTACAGAACTACCAAAACCCTGCTACTGCGGGCGACATGGCTGCCTAGAAACTTGGGTTTCAGGGCGCGCATTTGAAGCGCAATATACAGAACACACAGGAGAGCAACTCAAAGCTTACGACATTATTGAAAAGAAACGAAAAGGCGACAGGCTTTGCAGTTTACTGTGGGAGCGCTACATCGACCGTGTTGCCCGTGGCCTAGCCACCGTAATCAACACACTTGACCCTGACGTCATGGTCATGGGTGGTGGCATGTCAAACATTGAAGAACTCTACGAAGAATTGCCAGAAGCACTAGCAAAGCGCATATTCTCCACTGTCTTTCACACACCCATACGCAAAGCTGTACATGGTGATTCAAGTGGCGTACGCGGGGCCGCATGGTTATGGCGCTAAACTACAGCCTCTTGAATCTAAACAGCACAATGAAAACGAAAGGTAACAATGAACGAGCCTAAAAAGATGCAAAGCTTGCCTGAAGACCCACAAGTCACAGCGCGATACCAGTTTGCACTCGAGCTTATTCGTGAGGCAGGCGACTTAGCCCATGATTACTTTAAGAAACGTGGCTCCTTGACCATTGCGTCTAAAGGCTTGCAAGACATGGCGAGTGAAGCTGACCTGAACACCGAATTATTAATACGGGAGCGTTTAGAAGCCAATTTTCCTGAAGATGCCTTTCTTGGTGAAGAAACAGGTTTATCAGCCTTTGAGCCTAGGCAAGGCATTTGGGTGGTTGACCCTATTGACGGCACCCAACCCTTTATTTCAGGCATGCCGGGCTGGTGCGTATCGATTGCCTTTATGCAAGACGACAGACTCGAGTTTGGCATGGTTTACGCGCCAGCGCTTAATGAACTGTTTGCGGGCGGTCGGCATCACCCAGCGACTCTGAACGGTCAAGCGGTCTCAAAGCATCCTAGCAAAACCATAAAAGATGGTCTTGTTGCAGTTGGTTACTCAACTCGAGTTAGCCCTGATGAGTTTTTGTCTTTTTTTATTCCTTTCCTTAAAGCAGGTGGCATGTTTTGTCGAGATGGATCGGGTGCATTGTCACTGTGCTACGTGGCAGATGGTCGATTGGTGGGCTATATTGAGCGGCACATTAATTCATGGGACTGCCTTGGTGCTATTGCTGTCATTCATGCGGCAGGCTTAAAAACCAATGATTTTTTGGCAGATGATGGTTTAAGAAAAGGTAATAGGCTTATTGCGGGTAGTGAAACCGTTTATGCTGAGTTGCTCGCAATCTATGGCGATAGCTAGAAATGCTTGTTTGGCTTTCTTTAAGGCTCACGACAGCCTGATGTGAGTAAGCCATGAAAGCTATTGAACTTATTAGCTGGTGAACGTGAGTAATTACCAAGTTTTTTTATTCGTACTTGTTTCACGTTTATTTACAAAAAGCAAATTGACAAGCAATAATTGGAGAAAACAATGACTAAAAAGCGAATCTTTTTTACAGGTGGCTCAGGCAAAGCAGGGAAACATGTTATCCCTTACCTGCTTGAGCAAGGGCACCGTGTAATGAACGTAGATTTAAAGCCTTTAGATCAGCCGGGTGTAGATAACTTAATTGCTGATATTACTGATTCAGGGCAAATGTTTAATGCTATGAGTTCTTATGCCGGCTTTAATGAAATGGAACTTGGGCAGGGTGTGCCTACATTCGATGCCGTGGTGCATTTTGCGGCTGTACCCAGAATCTTGATTAATCCTGATAATGAAACCTTTCGGGTCAATACCATGGGTACTTATAACGTGATTGAAGCAGCCGTTAAGCTTGGTATTAAAAAAGTAATCATTGCTTCATCTGAAACGACTTACGGTATTTGTTTCTCAGATGGTCAGACTAACCCGCATGTTTTACCTTTAGAAGAAGATTACGATGTTGACCCTATGGATAGCTACGGCCTATCAAAGGTTGTTAATGAGAAAACAGCGCGTAGCTTTCAGCGTCGCTCAGGTTTTGATATTTACGCGTTGCGCATTGGCAATGTGATTGAGCCGCACGAATATAGCAAAAATTTTCCTTACTTTTTTAAAAACCCAGAGGTACGCCGCCGTAATGCCTTTTGCTATATAGATGCGCGTGATCTTGGGCAAATTGTTGATTTATGCCTGAAAAAAGATGACCTTGGTTTTCAGATTTTTAATGCTGGTAACGATAATAATAGTGCAATTATTCCTAGTAAAGACCTAGCTGAACAATTTTTTCCTGGCACACCGCTTACACGCGAATTAGGTGAACATGAAGCCCTGTATTCAAATCGTAAAATTCGTGAAATTCTGGGTTTTAAAGAAGAACACAACTGGCAAAAATACGTGAAACCCGAGTGAAGCAAGCTGCGACAGTTACAATTAAATTTGGCATTGTTGGTGCAGGTTGGCGCAGTCTTTTTTTTATAAGAATTGCAGCGATCTTCCCTGAAAGGTTTCACTGTACGGGCGTGGTTGTTCGAGATGAAACAAAACGTCTAGCTTTTCAAAACAAATGGAAGGTTCAGACCTTTGCATCTCTAGATGAACTTTTAGATGCCCAAGCGGTTGACTTTATGGTGGTTAGCACCAGTGAAAACCACAACGTTATCTTAGATATCGTTAAAAGAAACATTCCTTGCCTCAGTGAAACGCCACCTGCTCGTACAGAAGATGAGTTAATTCGCGTTTTTGAATCTGTACAGAATCTGGGTGGTAAAGTTCAAATTGCAGAGCAGTACCATCTTCGCCCTCACCATCAAGCACAAATGAAAGTGCTTCGCAGTGGCAAACTAGGTACTATCAGTCAAGCTCAATGCTCCATAGCTCACGGCTATCACGGCATAAGCATGATTAGGCGATTCCTTGACCTTGGCTTTGAAAACGCAATCATAAACGCTGCAGCCATTAACACACAACTCATTCAAGGCCCAGACCGCGCGGGTCTACCCAAAGAAGAAAAGCTTGTCGACGCAAAACAATATCTAGCATGGTTTCAGTTTGAAAATAACACCTTTGCAAGCCTAGATTTTAGCACTAAGCACTACAGGTCTTGGCTGCACCATGAAAGGGTTTTGCTAAGAGGCGAACGAGGCGAACTTTCAGACCATCAGGTAAGGTACTTGAAAACGTTTAATGAACCCATGGCCTTTCAACTCGAGCGTGTAACGCAAGGTCAAGAAGGTGATTTAAGTGCAGCTAATTTTATGGGTTACCGAGCTGAAGGTGAATGGCTTTACCGTAACCCGTTTTTCCACGAGATAAGTAACAGTATCTTAATGGATGACGAAATTGCAGTTGCGCATTGTCTTGTCAAAATGTACGACTTTGTTCATGAAGGGCAAAGTTTTTATTCTTTAGCAGAAGCCTGTCAAGATACCTACCTAGCATTACTTTACGAACGCTCAGCCGAGCAAAGCAAAGCTTTAGAAAGTGAAACGCAAGTTTGGGCAAATTGACTTTAAAAGCATAATTGTTTAGATACACGCTTGTCAGCTCACTCTAGGGAGATAAAATTGTATGAAATACGAATTTCTTGGAAATACCGGCCTTAAAGTATCCAAAATTTGTCTAGGTACGGCCCTCTTCGGACTAGCACCCCTAGAAAAAGATGTACCTTCACTTGTTGATCGAGCACTCGAGCTTGGTGTTAATTTTTTTGATACAGCTAATACCTATGGGAATCGGCCTGCTTTTGATCGTGCTGGAATGCCTGCTTATACGGAGCGTAAAAGTGCTGAGGAGCTTCTTGGAAATGCTCTTAAAGGTAAACGGCAAGACATTATCTTGGCATCAAAAGTAGGTGAGAAGAGGTATGAGGGTGAGAATGGTCGAGGCTTAAGTCGTCAACATATTATGCGAGCAATAGATGACACGCTTTTGCGTTTGCAGACCGATTATCTTGATCTCTATTATTCGCATTGGCCTGACCCACATACGCCAATAGAAGAAACGCTAGAAACCATGGGAGATTTGGTTCGGATGGGTAAAATTCGATATTTTGGTCTTTCAAACTCATCAGGCTGGCAAGTTGCAGAGGCAGTGCTTAAAGCTAAGGCGTTGGGTGCTGCCATTCCTGTTTGTAATCAAACACAGTACAGTTTATTAAGAAGACAGGTTGAAACCGAAGTTATTCCTGCTTGTAAGCACTTTGGGCTTAGTGTTCTGCCTTATAGCGGTCTTTATGGTGGTTTATTGAGTGGTACGGAAAATACGCGCCGAAAGATTGCGGGTAGTCAACGTTGGCGTGGAGGTGGTGTGGGCTACTCGAGTGCTGAACTGGCAGTTGCTGAGAAAATGGATTCTTTAGCCGAAGCGTCTGAGCATAGCGCAGGTCAATTGGCCTTAGCATGGCTTCATGCTCAAGCTCAGGTGAGTAGCGTGGTTATAGGTGCTAGTCGTATTGAATCTTTAGAAGAAGCTGTGGCATCACTAGATGTAAGTCTTAAGCCAGAGCAACTAGATGAATTAAATGCTTTATCACAAAGGCTCTGAGTTGTGCTTTTAGAAAAGCTGACAGCTAAAGCAGGCAAAATCGAAATAAACATTTTTAAGTACGAATAACTAAAAAGAGTGCTGCGATATATAGATTCTGGAGGATGACATGAAACTTGTTGAACATAAAGTCAAAGGGATTAATCGAAATTTGTTAGACACAGATTTAAAAGGCGAACCGCTTCATATCCACATCACAGAGGTAGCTGCAAAATCACGGGCACATCCGCCACATAAGCATGGTGGTTATGAAGCTTTTTATATGATTGAAGGTGAAGGTGTCCTTGAAATTGAGGACGAAACTTACATCTTAAGGGCTAACGAATCAGCTGTGTTTGATCCGAAAAAACGCCATGGACTTCGTAATGATACTGAGCAGCTCATGCGTTACATGGTTATTGTTTATAAGGAAGAAAACTAAGAAAAAATGAAACTAGCAAATCTCCAGTTTAAACAAGCTGAAGACGGAGCATATACTTTTAATACAGGTGTTTTAGAAGGTGTTCTTCGACAAGAAGGAAAGTCAATTGGACTTTTTCCTGTCATTCATAAACAAAGTGCTAAAGAAATCAGCACAGGAACAGGACTACTCAACCACTACCGTGTTTTTACTAAAGGCAAACGCTACGGCTACGGTGCAAGACGCTGGCCTAGTACAGCCAAACTTTTGGATAATGGCAGTGTTGAAGTATCTTGGCCCGCAACACTCGAGCGGCCCTTCGAAATTCAAGCAAGCTACACTTGGACTGCGGCTAATAGCATTGATTTAATTACCAAAGTTCAAGCTAAAGAACAACTCGAGTCTTTCGAAATTTTTCTGGCGTCTTACTTTCAGCCTAGTTTTACAGACTCACGGGTTTTCGCTTCACGTGATCCTCGTGGTGGCAATGAGGCTGGGTTTATTTCAGCTGATAAAGAGCTCGGAGAATGGCTTGCCTTTCCTCGTGATGAGCTAGCAACAGTAGTTATAAAGGATGGTCGGTGGGAACTCGAGCCTCATCCTTTAACTTGGACTATGATGCCGACGTTTGAGCAAGCTATTGCTATTCGTCGAGATTCTCAGTCTGGTCTTACAACAGTTTCGTTGACATGGCGTGATGAGTGTTTTGGCGTTTTCACGCCTTACGGTGAAGAAAAACATATTTCAAATTACATGTCGATATTTGGTCGTGATTTCGCATCGGGTGAAATTGCACAGAGTCACTCTAGACTAGTGGTTTTACCTACGTTTAATGCAAAGGAAGTGCTTGAAGTAGCAGAGGGTTTTTTGCAAGCTTCAAATAATTAATTTAGCTTCGTTGTTGAAAAATGATTAGGAAGATAGCAACATGATTCAAGATGTAAGCAGTTACGCATGATTAAATTTTTCAAGTCTTAAGCCTATGAGTGGCTTAGTGACCCTTAGGCTTATAATATAATGAATTTACAAAAGGTTTTTTAAGACTGGGTTTCTGCTCTAAGTATGAC
>CAYGTA010000026.1:0-19980 GCA_964352605.1 uncultured bacterium
AGTGTCAGTTTGATGATCTTAGCTTGATTGCGGGTGATGTTACCCCTCCACCGCCACCGGTTGCAACCGATGATGCCTTACTCAATGGTGGCTTTGAAGAAGGCTTAAGTAACTGGCAAGTTTTTGGCGGCGCTGCAACAGCTACAACAGAAGCAAAAACAGGTGCACAGGCATTAGAAGCAAGTGCGTTTAGCTGGGTACAACAAGACTTCCCTGTAGCTAACTTACCTGTTGGTGATAGCTTTGTATTTTCAGCATCGGTAAAAACAACCGAAACCTGCACGGTGGGCCTATCAGCTTTTGATGCAAGTAATCAAGTTTTAAATGAAAGCCTTAGTTTTGCTAACAGTGACTGGGAAACAAAAAGCAAAGACATTATTATTCCAGCAGGCTTAACATGGGCAGCAGTTTATATTTCAGCACCCAATACTACTTGCTTAATTGATGACTTAAAGTTCGGTACTATTAAACCTGTTTTCCCCATTGATTTACGAGGCACAGCGCCTGAAAGTCAAGAGATAAACTTGCAAATCTCAAAGCCAGAAAATGTCAATGTTGCTAACGTCACTATGACTGTTTATGATGCAGATATCGCCAATGAAGGCAAGTTGACAATTAACAACAAAGGTTCCATTGATCTTTTTGAAAATGATACAAGCGCAGATGCTGTCGTTGTAACGCGTACCTTTAGTACACCTGCAAGCTGGTGGAATGACGGTCAAAATAACTTGCTTTTTGAGCATTTAGCAACAGCAGGTTACCGGGTTGATAGTTTAAGCGTAGCCTTTGAATTTGTAGTTTCACCTGTTGCAAGTTTAGGACAGTGGGGCGATTTAAATAGCAATTGGCCCCTCATACCCTCAAGTGCAGCTAATTTACCTGACGGTAGAATTTTAGCTTGGTCATCTTGGGATGAAACTCGATTTGGGGGGACAGAAAGAAGTTTGTCACAAGGCACTATTTTTGACCCCATAGCAGGAAGCTTTGAAGAAAAAGACAATGTAGGGCATGACATGTTCTGCGCAGGTTTAGCACAATTGCCTAACGGAAATATTTTTGCTGCGGGTGGCGGAAGCTCTGCTCGAAGAAGAACCAGTGAATTTAATATAGGAAATGATAGCTGGGACGGAAAAACCCCAATGATAGACAACCACTGGTACAGCACAGCTGTAGCTATGCCAAATGGTGAAGTCTTTGTCTCTTACGGCATAAGTTCAGGCCCGATACCTGAAATGCGAGATAACAACAATGTATGGCGTAAACTTGCCGGTATAAACATGGCTAGCTTGCAAGCAGCCATTGTTGAATGGCCCAACATTCTACTAGCACCAAGCGGCAAGCTTGTTTACACAGGTGGCACCAAAGACCTATTCGAACTAGATGTAACAGGTAACGGTAGCATGACTAAACGAGGAACCATAGACGGTCAACCCAACCGCAGAGATATAAACTCAGTCATGTATGACGAAGGCCAAATTATTATGCTAGGCGGCTCGAGTGGCGGTCAGGCAAGCAACCGTGTTGTTTCAATTGATGTCAATGACAGTGCTAATCCTCAGGTAACACGCTTAGCTGACATGAAGTATAGGCGTGCTCATGCAAATGTGGTTTTGTTACCAACCGAAGAGATCATCGTTATAGGAGGTAACGAAACAGGTAGACGCTTTAATGATGATCAGTCCATCATGATTCCTGAAATCTACAACCCAAGCACAAACACATGGTCAGACTTAGCTGAAATGGCCAAACCAAGAAACTACCACTCCATAGCCCTACTTTTACCAGATGCTCGAGTGCTTTCAGCAGGGGGCGGGCTTTGTGGTAACTGTAGTGCAAATCATCAGGATTCACAGATTTACTCACCGTCTTACTTGTTTAATGCTGATGGTAGTTTAGCTGACCGCCCTGAAATTGCGGCTGCACCAAATGTTATTGGTTACGGAGATACCTTTAATGTAACCCTAATGGGTGAAGCGTCAAACGCAATTTCTAGCTTTGCCATGGTTAAGCTATCTGCAACCACTCACTCAATCAATACTGACCTACGTCGTTTAGAACTCGAGTTTCAAGCTACAGGTGCAAATACCTACGCTTTGAGCGCAGAGTCTAATGAAAATGTTATGACACCGGGTTACTGGATGTTATTTGCAATTAATGATGATGGCGTGCCATCTGTAGCTAAGACAATTCTAGTAAATTAGCTTTTGGTTTTTAAAGGCGACTGCCGCTACTTAAGTAGCGGCAGTTTTTTTATTCATTGCAATAAGTGTTTACAGCAGTTTCAAAAGCTTCATCTTTTAAGTTTCTTGCTGCAAATGCTAGGCGATTGCCATTAAAACAGTGACCTTCTGAGGCCCAATCTAAAGCTAAAAATGCACTCATACCTGGTGCCGCGAAAGATGTACCTGAATACACAATAGATGAGTTTAGAGCATCATGCCCATTTAGATTTAAAGGATTGGTAAGTCTAAACCAAGCACCTCTAAACATAACTTCACCTGTATTAGAAAAATCAGCTTTCGACATTGCGTCATTGGCACTAACTGCCAGCACTTCATCCCAAGCTGCAGGGTAGGCTGCGACATTTCGACCAAAATTACCTGCTGCGCCCACAAACAGCACATCAGGGTTAGCAAGCATAGCTAAACGTAGTGGGTCACCTTCAGGATCAACAGGTCTTAATGATTCCACCACTAATTTGCTGGCTTGCCGTGCAATTTCATTACTCAAAGCTCTTGGTACACCCTGATCGTTAAGAGTGCGTTCTACATTAGAATCAACGAGATTAGCTAAGTAATCAAACAAACTTGGGTAAACAAGCTTAGTGAGCAGAAACTCACGAACAATGCTGCAAGGCAAAATAACAAAACTCATATTCACCACAATGCGCTCAAAACCTTCAGCTCGCAAGTCAGCAAGACCTTGCGCCAAGACTTCACCCACAGAACCCGTCTCAAAGCCACTAGGCACAGCAGCTTTGACAAGAATGCGCCTCTGACTGTCTTTATGCCGCCATTCGACTTTATCAGCAGATACTTGCACAGCTTCATAATTGCTAAGGCCATTCATAACGCCATTAATGTGATTCATGACAAAAGCCCCATGAGAGCTAGCCCCTTCATCTTCAAAGCTAGCAATCATCTCAGCACTAGGATTTTCAGCTTCAAACAAGCTTTGAGCAATTTGAAAAACACTGTTACCAAAGTCATCTAAAATCAAAATAGCAACATCTTGGGTTAAGCCACTCTCACTAAGAAAAGGCTCGAGTTGCTCAGCTAAAGATTCAGGAGCAATAGCAACAGATTGCAGTTTAGTTTGTAAGTCATCGCTTGAACCCTCAACCAAATAAGGACTTCCCTCAACTAAATAGGGGCTGCCTTCAACAAGGTAAGGACTTCCTTCTACCAGATAAGGTTGAGGCAGCAAGCTGAAATCACTTAGAATGCAACTCCCAAGTGACTCATCTACAAGAGGTCCACTTTGTAAAGCCACAAAGACATTAGGCTCTAGGTCAACACCAGAGACGCTTACCGTAGGCGCCTCCCCATCTAAAATGCCACCTAAATCCACATCAATACTTGGTGTGCAAGCCACTAAGAAAATGAATAAAACGATACTTAGCCCGTAATACTTAGGTTTGAACAAAATTACACCCTTTCACCCTTTAGGTTAAATTTGAAGCGTCAAAAACGCGTCAAATCATAGCTGCATCTAAATAGTTCTTTTGAATCATAAACGCCTCCAAGCCCTTAGCTGGAGCATCTAAGTTATTTTCCTTATATAAACTTAGCGCCCTTGTGAGTACCATTTTTGCCTCATCATGATCATTAAGAGCACTAAGCGTTTCACCTAAACTGTAAAGCGCACCCGCAATCCAAATAGGATTATTCTGCGTTTTAGCAAGCTCCAAAGCTTCATAGCGTTTCTCTAAAGACAACTCGAGCTTTCCTAAATAGTGTAGCGATTGCCCTAGGTTATTGAGTGAAAAAAACTGTGACTTCAAGATTTGTATTTTGTCTTGATTGGGGTCTTGGTTAAGCTCTTGAATGACTTCGAGTTTCTCAGAGAAAAAAGCAGCAGCTTGCTCATGATGATTGTTTTGACCTGCCACATAGCCGTTATGGTCAAGTACTTTGCAGAGTGATAATTTGTCTTTACTTTTAATAGCGGTAGTATAAGCGTCTGACAAATAAATAGCCGAATCATTTTGACTTAATTTTGCCTTAACCAGACCAATTAAGCTCAAAAAAACAGCTTCACGCCCTTTATTATTAGCTTTTTGACTAAACTCGAGTGCTTTAAAGTAATAGCTTAAGGCTGTTTCTAAATCTCCGTAGACATTTTGGTAGCTGTCACCTAGTTTGCCGTAGAAGTCATGGGCTAGCTCGAGTTTTTCTTGGTTTTGGGCGCTTTGGGCGGCTTTTTCTAGTAGCTTGAGGGATTTGGGTGTGTGACCGCGTGCGCTGTAGTAGCTTCCTTTTAAGGTGAGTAAGTCCATAAAGTCTATTTGGGTTTTGTTTGCAGCTTTTTCACTGGCAGCTAATATGTTTTGTATATCTGCGTCGAGTGCTTCGGGTTTGTTTTTGTGGGTTTCTAAGTATTGCTTTGCAGCTCTAATAAAACTTTGAGGACGGTAATTGTTTATGGCTTTTGTGTAGGAGTGCGCTAGGTCATGAATTTGGTAGCTTATTAGGTCACTACCTGCCGTGGTTTGCCTTTCTGCAAGCCCATGTTGATTTAAGGTAAAAAGGGCATCTTCTATCGTTTCTACGTCACGCTCGAGTAGCTTGGCTATAAGTTCAGGGGTTGCACTGGCTGCATAAAGACAACCGTAGCTTAAGAAGGCTTCGTAGGCTCGGTCATTTAGGTTTTCAAGGCTTACTTGTAAAAGGTTAGCTATGCTGCCTTGGTTTGGGTTATTTAGCGTTTCAGGAATACGTAAATCATGGGGTCTATCTATAATGTTTTTAAGAAGCTCAGCAGGGCTTAGCTGGGTCTGTTTTAGCGTTGTACCAGCTATGCGCAGGGCGTAAGCGTGGTCTCCTAAGTGTTGACATAGAGCATTTGCATCTTGCTTGCTAGTTAGGTCTTTGTCAGCATGGTGACTAAGTAAGCTAAGAGAGTCTTGACGCTCGAGTCGCCCTAGGGTGAGTCGTTTTAATTTAGGATAGCGTTGCCGTGAGCTTATTAACGTAGAGGTGTCTTCTGGTAGGGCTGCTAATAGAATGCTTAAAGTGTAAGCGTTCCAGACATCATCTAAAATAATGGCTTTTATCTTATGCTCGTTAAGGTGTTGCTTTAACAGGCTAGCCTTATCTTGAGCTTGGCTTAACTGAGGGGCATCAAAGACTTTAGCAAGGGCATCAAAGGCAGTTGCAGGGTCACTTTGCCCAAGCTCGAGCCACAAAATATTTCCTTGCTTTAGGTAACTTGAAGCTAAGTGGCTTGTTAAAGCTGTTTTGCCTATGCCACCAAAACCATGTATCAGTAGCCTGTTATGCTTAGTCATTAAATCTTGCGCTTCTTTTATTAAGTCGTCTCGTCCAATAAGGTGTTCAGGTAAATTAGGAATGTCTTCTTTTTTGCTAATAATGAGCGCATTTTTACCTGCACCTGTACCCCCTTGCTCGATTTCAGTAAGTAAGTTGAGGGTTTCTTCTAGCGGTTCTGCTTGTAACTCGCTTTGCAAAAGTTCACGAAGTTTTTCAAACTGCTCTAAAGCAGCGTCAGTATTTCCTTGTTTATGCTCAAGCTGCATAATGCTTCTATGCGCTGTTTCATTAAGCGGGTCAGTCTTTAAAAGCTGCTTAGCAATAGGAAGTGCCTCTTCAAACCTAGCCTCACGCTCGAGTTCTTCTAAATATGCTGTACTTGTCTCTTGGTAAAGCTGAAACAAACGACTTCGCTCAAGCTCGAGCCAGTCCATAAAGGCAGGCGCTTTATTAACTTTAAAGCCTTCTAGCAGATTGCCTTGCCATAAGCTAAGGGCAACTTTATAGTTGTGTTCACTAATTTGGGTTTCAAATTCATGAACATCAATACTGGCATTAAGGTTTAGGTTTTCTTCTTCTATAAACCATTGCTCTGAACCCTCTAATTGACGTACTTTGTAGAGGGCTTGCCGTAAATTATTGAGTTTACCTGCACCCCATAAAAGCTCTGCTAGTTCATCACGCTTAGTGCTTTTGTTTAAAGCAAGATAGCAAAGCAAAGCTAAACTCTTGCGGTCAAGCTCATCAGTTAAATCTTGACTGTTGTAGTGAATCTTTAAAGGGCCTAAGAGGGATAGCTCTAACGTCATATTGACTCTAGTTTAGCGTGTTTCAAAGTTCAGGTTCATACTCGAGCGTTTGAAAGCTAATAGTTACACCTGTTCAGGTAATGGAAATCTGGAATTGTAAAATCAAACCTTTGATTGCACCATCAACTCATTCGTGCGACTGAGGAGAGTAAAATTTAATCAACTCAGTCGCTGCTGCATTCTTACAGGGCAATTTATATTAAGGCTCGAGTACGATTTTTATGACCTTGTCTTCGTAGTTTGACATAAGCTCGAAGGCTTTTTTTACGTCTTTTAAGGGCATAACGTGCGTCACGATGGCATTGACATCTATTTTGCCTGATTCAACTAGCCTTATGGCTCTTGGGTATATATGTCCCATGCGGCGTGACATTTTGAGAGTTAAGCCTTTTCTGCGTACAAGTGAGGCGGTTAGCGTGAATTTATCTCCATCTGGAATACCTATTAAAATGACTTTGCCACCTATGCGAGCTGCTTGGGTTGCGTGGTCAGGGCCATTGGGTGAGGTGGTTGCTTCAAATACAATATCTGCACCGCGTTGCTTTGTAAAGCTTAAGTACTCTTCTAGGCTTTCAAAGGTAGCATCTGCACCTAGTTCAATCGCTTTTTCACGTCGGTAGGCTAGGGGTTCAATGACGCAGGCTCGGCCTGCACCTGAGATGAGTGCCAGCATGAGCGTGTAAAGCCCTATAGTGCCTGCACCAATTATTACTATGTCCGTTGCGGGTCTTAATTTGGCTAAGTCAAGCGCGTGAATGGCTATGCCTAGCGGTTCTAAGAGTGCAGCTTGCTGTGCACTAAAGCTTTCTGGTACCCGAATTAGCGTAGAGGCTGGTACGGCTATATATTCTGCCATAGCACCATTGGTGGGTGGGCCACCTACAAAAAGCCCATTTGGGCATAAGTGATGATTGCCAGAGTGACACCATTCGCAGTCATGGCAGGGTTGTGCTGGGTCAATGGCTACAAGGGTGCCATCTTCAAAGCCATGCGCTAATCCGCTGCCTTCTGCAACAATTCCAGCAAACTCATGACCGGGAACAAAAGCTTCATTAATAGCCATAGAGCCAATTGCACCCTCATGGTAATAGTGCAAGTCGCTACCGCACACGCTATTTGCTTTAACTCTAATTAAAACTTCGTTTTTTGAGGCAAGCGGCTTTGCTATGCTTCTGCATTCAATATGCCCTGCGCCTTCCATAATGGCTACGCTCATTGTTTTTGTTATAACTTGATTGTCTGACATTAAAGATTAAACCTTTCAAAACTAGCTAGCTACCTAAACAGGCTTGCTGAAGTACTGCTTTTAGCGTTACAAACCAAAGCCCTACAGGCTCGAGTGTGTTTCTTATCTTCTTAGCATAGCAAGTTTAGTGGTTTTTTTTATGTCTGACATTTAGAATAGCTGTTGTTTATTTCAAGCGGGTGCTTTGCAGCTTCCTCTGATAATGAGTTTTCCGGAGAAGCGTTGCTGTTCTATGGCTGTTTGTGGGGTATCGATATGCTTAAAAACAATTTCAACGGTTTTTTTGGCCATGGCTTCTACGGGTTGCTCTATGACATCTATGGGTGGGTCAACCAGACTTGTCCAAGGGTAGTTGTCAAAACTAAGTAATGAGATGTCTTTAGGGATGTTTAGGTTGAGTTCTTTTAAGGCTCGAAAGGTACCTATTGCCATGTTGCCCGTAATGGCAAAAATAGCTGTGGGGGGTTCTTTTAATTTCATGAGTTTATGGGTAAAGGTATAGGCTTCTTCTTGGGTTGGGCTTAGGATACTTTGGTAACTTTTAGGAATGCTTAAGCCCATTTTTTGCATGGCGAGAGGGAAGGCTTGAACCCGTTCATCTGCCTGAATGCTGGGGTCATAGCTACCTAACGCGGCTATGCGTTTGTGGCCTAAGTTAGCTAAGTACTGCACGCCTTCAAAGACACCTTCTTTGTTATTTAGCATGACATGGCTAAATGGACTGCCTTCATAGGTGTAGTCAACTTCTACAATGGCGGTTCCGCGTTCTGCAAGGCGTTGCAAGTAATCATGGTTAGATTCACCGTAGCCTGAGCGGATGATTAGACCAGCTATACGGTCGCCATGGAATGCTTTGAGTTGTTCAAGCTCGAGTTTTGTGTTGTATTCGTTTTCGGCAACGATTAGGGTGTAGCCTTTTTTTCTGACTTCTTTGCCTATGGTTCTGGTTATTTCTGCGAAGAAGGGTTCTACTATACTTCCTATGATGAGTCCGATGGTTTTGCTGTGACCACTTCTTAGGGCGCTGGCTAATTTGTCAGGTTCATAGTGGAGTTCGTTTATAGCGTCTTGAACGCGTTGAAGAGTTTCTGCTTTTAGCTTTTCGGGAAAACGAATAGCGCGTTTGGCTGTGGTTGCAGATACTCCAGCTAGTTTTGCAACGTCAGTTATGGTGGCCACGAGTTCATTATAGCAAATAAGGGCTATTGACAAGTAGTATAAAGTTTGATTATGCTTAGCGTTACATACTTACAAATAGCTTTGCGTATTAACTTTAGAACTTCTTGGTCGCAAAGCCTTGTTGCGAAAGGAGTGAAAGTACTGTCGATGTTTTAAAAGTGGCCACGTGGCCATTAACAATGATTAACTCAGTTTTAAAGTATTAATTCACTGGAGGAAAACTCAATGAAAAGACTAGGTATTGCCTTAGCTGTAGTTTTATTTGCAGCCTTAGCGAGTGCGCAAACAGTACTCACCATCGCATCAGTAAACAACCCAAACATGGAAGATATGCAACAGCTCAGTAGCGTTTTTGAAGAAGCTAACCCAGACATTGCACTCGAGTGGCTTTTCTTGGATGAAGGTACACTTCGTTCACGTTTGCAAACAGAGGTTGCTACAGGTGGCGGCTCGTTTGATATTGTCACTGTGGGTGCTTATGAAACCCCACTTTGGGCAGCCAATGACTGGATCGTTTCTATTGATGGTTTAAGCGCAGCAAACCCAGAGATGGCTGCGGCTTATGATTTTGATGACATTCTTGCACCTGTTCGCGATATGAACAGCTACAACGGTGAACTCTTTGCCGTTCCTTTCTACGCAGAGTCAAGCTTCACCATGTATAACAAGCGTATTATAGAAGAAGCTGGCTTAAGCATGCCAGACGCACCAACTTGGGAACAAGTTGCTGAAATTGCTTGTGCCGTTCATGACCCTGACAATGGTGTTTTTGGTATTGCACTTCGTGGTAAGCCTGGCTGGGGTGACAACATGGCACCTATAACGACTGTCGTTAACACATTTGGTGGACAGTGGTTTGACGCAGAAGGTCGCCCACAGCTTGACTCACCTGAGTGGAACGATGCACTTAGCTTCTATGCTGATCTAGCTACTCGCTGTGGTCCTCCTGGTCTTACAGGCAACAGCTTTAATGAATCACGCCAGCTTATGGAAAACGGTCAAGCTGCTATTTGGGTTGACGCAACTGTAGCTGCAGGTATTATGGCAAGCTCTCCAGCTGGCCCTGATCTTTCACAAGCACTTGCACCTGTTGGCCCTGTTGCTAAAGGTAACGCTTGGTTATGGTCATGGAACTTAGCTATTCCATCATCAAGTACTGCACAAGACGCTGCTTACCGCTTCATGACATGGGCAACCAGTAAAGAATACTTAGAGCTTGTCGCTGCTGAAAAAGGCTGGGCTGCGATTCCACCAGGAACACGTAACTCAACCTACGCGCGCCAAGAGTACCTAGATGCTGCTCCTTTTGCTGAAATGACTCTAAACGCTATTCTTAAAGCTGACCCAACTGACTCAACTGCAAACCCAATTATTGCTCCGGGTGTTCAGTTTGTACAAATTCCTGAATTTTCAGGTATTGGTACTGATGTAGCGCAACAAGTTGCTGCTGCGCTTGCAGGTGACATCTCAGTAACAGAAGCCTTAGCAAGATCACAAGAAATTGCTGACCAAGCAATGCAAGATGCAGGTTACTACTAAGCTTTACTAATCTTTAGATTCTAAGTAAAGTATATGAGTAGGTTCAATGTATTGGCCTACTCATATTTATTCTCAATAAAGTTATATTTACCTGAAATTTGTAAGGCGATTAATCATCCCGATACCATTACTATTTTGTACAGTTATTTAAATAATAATATTTATAAGCACAACCAGATTCACTATTCAGTTATTAAATTCAGATCTATAACTTAGGCTTATTAGGCTCTAGGAAAGGTTACTCTATGGCTATGTCAAGCGGTGCAAGTACGAAGAAGAAACCCCCACTCGAGTGGCGTAAATTTCTTTCGTCTCCAGGACTTCTTTTCCTGGTTATTGTTACACAAGTTCCTTTTGTTGTAGCTATTTATTTTTCGTTTAATGGTTGGAACCTGACACGCCCTACCAGTAGAGGCTTTTTAGGTTGGGACAGGATGTGGCGAAACTACAGCCGCATTCTTCAAAACCAAGACTTCTATACAGTTATTTGGAACACGATTGTCCTTACAGGAAGTGTCGTTATCATCACATTTGTATTTGGACTCATACTTGCCATGTTGCTAAATCGCCCTTTTCCAGGACGAAGTTTAGCCCGTACACTGCTGATTTCACCCTTTTTAGTCATGCCTGTAGCTGCCGCTGTTCTTTGGAAAAATGTTTTGCTTGACCCTACCTTTGGTATTTCTACTATGTTGCAAAAGTCGCTTGGTCTTCAGGTAAGCTACTTATTTGAAGCCGCTCCCATGGCTACAGTCATTGCTATTGTTTCGTGGCAATGGACACCCTTTGTCATGCTTATATTGCTAGCAGGCTTGCAATCTTTGCCAGATTCAACGCTAGAGGCTGCCAGTATTGATGGCGCGAGCGGCTTTAGCCTTTTTCGGTTTATTGTTTTGCCGCACCTTAGGCGTTTTATAGAAATCGCCCTTCTACTAGAAACCATATTTGTTTTAAATGTCTTTGGTATTATTGATATTGCAACCGCAGGAGGACCTGGGCTTGCAACAACTAATTTGCCCTATCAGATTTTCTTAGAATATACAAAGCGATTTAATATTGGGCGAGCAAGTGCATACGGCATTTTTGCGATTATTCTTGCGAACATCGTTGTGGTTTTCTTACTCCGAATTATTAGCCAGCAACAAAAAGAAGAGGTGGCAGCATGACCTTAAGTAATAAAAATATTAGAGGTACTTTACTTTCAATCTTAACGATAGCCTTAGCCTTGCTGATGTTTTTCCCTATTTTTTGGATGGCACTCACGTCATTTAAAGTAGAAATTGAAGCCATTAGCATTCCGCCATCTTTCTTCTTTGAACCTACCCTAGAAAATTGGCGAGACGCAGTTTTTTCTGATACATCTCCTTTTGCTCGCTACTTAAGAAATACGGTTGTCATAACCTTCTTTTCTATTCTTTTAGCCCTTATTTTTGCGCTGCCGACCGCCTACCAGATGGCCTATTACCCAACAAAGCGCACTGAAGGCACCATGCTTTGGATTATGTCAACAAGAATGTTGCCACCTGCGGGTGTCATTGTTCCTGTTTTTATTATCTTTAGAGATTTAAACTTGATTGACACGCATCTTGGTTTAATCCTCTTGTACGCAGGTATGAACTTTCCTTTAATTGTTTGGATGATGCGCTCCTTTATGCTCGAGCTTCCTTTTGATATTATTGAAGCGGCACGTTTAGACGGCGCAAACTTATGGCAAGAATTTAGCAGGGTCATTTTCCCTTTACTTATTCCGGGTTTGGCAGCCACCTCACTTTTGGCACTCATATTTACATGGAATGAATTTTTCTTTGCAGTTAACTTAACGGCAACCGATGCTTCGCCCCTTTCAATCTATGTATCAACGTTTAAATCAGCACAAGGTGGACTTTTTATAGCCAAAATGTCTGCAGCTTCAACCGCAGCTATTATTCCTGTTCTTATAGCTGGATGGGTTGCACAAAAACAACTCGTTACAGGTTTAACGATGGGTGCAGTAAAATAATGAGCAGTATAAAAACTATGACTAAAGAAACTAACACCACAACTCCCCAGATGACTAGTGCACAAATAGACGCTCCTAAAAAGACTGCCATTCGTAAGGTGGATATTCCATCTGTAGGGCCCAATGATGTGCTTATCGAAGTGAAAAGCTCAGGCATTTGTGGTACTGACTTGCATATTTGGCACGGCTCTTATGAATTAGCAAACTACCCTGTCATTCCGGGACATGAGTTTAGTGGTGTCGTTGTTAAAGTAGGTAGCAAGGTTAAAAACTTTAAGCTTAATGACCGGGTAACAGCAGACCCAAACTTACCTTGTTACAGTTGCTTTTTTTGTCACCGTAAACAGTTTAATCAGTGTCTTTATTTAGAAGCCATAGGGGTAACGCGTGATGGGGGGTTCGCAAGCTATGTGGTTGTTCCTGAAAGCAATATATTTCCTATCAGTGACGGAATGTCATTTGCTGAAGCAGCCCTGCTAGAACCGCTAGCTTGTGTGGTTTGGGGTTTAAAGCAAGTACAGATTCAAGTGGGTGACAGCATGCTTATTTTTGGCGCTGGCCCCATGGGTATTCTTATGATGCAAGCTGTTAGAGCCGCAGGTGCAAGTTCTGTAACCATAATAGATAAAGAGTCAAGCCGTTTAGAGCTAGCAAAGTCTTTAGGTGCAGACCACACGGCTTTAGCAAATGATTTTAATACTGAAACTGCTCAAAAAATATCAGCTTTCGGCTTTGATATTGTGGCAGATGCAACGGGCGTACCAAAAGTTATTGAAGGCATGGTCACCTATGCAAGAGCAGGCGCTAAACTATGGGTTTTTGGTGTTGCACCTGAAGGCTCTAAAGTTGCCATGCCGCCAGATATTATTTTTAGAAAAGACTTAAAAGTGATTGGTAGTTTTGCGTTAAACAAAACCTTTACTGAAGCTATTGCTTTAGTAGAACATGGCGCAGTGAACCTAAAACCACTCATATCTCATGAATTACCCCTAGAAGACTTTGAACAAGCACTTCATTTGGCTGAACAAGACCCAAACCGAATGAAGGTACAAATCAAGTTTGAAGACTAAGGTAGCTAATAGAAACAATAAATAACGTAGACTAAAATTATGTTTCTAGGTATTGATTTAGGTACAAGTTCTGTCAAAGCTCTCTTACTTTCAGAAGAGGGTCGCGTCATAAAGGAAACCTCAGAACCTTATTTGCTTAATGCAGCACAATTAGGCTGGGCAGAAACCCAAGCCCAAGACTGGTGGCAAGCCACATGCAAAGCCGTAAAAACCGCCTGTAAAGATAATACTCCACAAGCTATAAGCTTCTCAGGGCAAATGCACGGCACTGTTCTAAGTAACGCACAAGGTCAAGCAATCAGACCCGCAATATTATGGGCAGATACACGCTCGAGTGTTCAGTTAAAGCAGTTTGAGCGTTTATCGTTATCTCAGCGACTTGCTTTGGCTAATCCTGTGGTTGTTGGTATGATGGGTAGTAGTTTGTTGTGGCTTAAAGAGCATGAACCTGAGGTTTACAAGCAAGCTTCTTGGGCTGTGCAGCCTAAAGATTGGTTACGGTTTCAGTGTACACATGAAATGGCTTCTGATCCTTCAGATGCTTCTGCAAGCTTGCTTTATAACTTAATTGAAGATGACTGGGCTTTTGATAGTGTTGCTGAGCTTGGCTTAAGGGCAGACCTTTTGGCGCCTCTTAAAGCATCTTCTGAAATTGCTGGTTTCTTAACAAAACAAGCTGCAGAAGCCCTTGGCTTGGCAAAAGGTATAGCTGTTATTACAGGAGGGGCAGATGCTGCTTGTAGTGCTTTTGGGAGCGACTTAAGGCAAGCTGGACAAGCGCAAATTAATATTGGTACGGCCATGCAGATATTTGCCATTCGAGATACGCCAGAACCAGATAAGGCTCTAAAAACGCATTTGTATAGAACGGTTGAAACTAACTATTACGCCATGGCGGCCATGCAAAATGCTGGTATTGCTTTTGAATGGGTTAGAAAAATCTTAGGGGTAAGCTGGCCTGAAATGTATCAAGAAGCCTTTAGTATAAGTTCAACAGAAGGCCTTTTGTTTCTGCCTTACTTAACAGGTGAACGCACGCCCCACATGAACCCAGATGCTAAAGGCACATGGCACGGGCTTAGTTTAAAACACGAGCGAAAACACCTTATTAGAGCAAGTTTTGAAGGCATTGCTTTTGCCTTAAGAGCAGGCCTAAACGCCCTTGAAGAAACAGGTATTAAGCCTTCATCTTTGCGTTTAGCAGGCGGCGGAAGTAACGAAGCAAACTGGCAACAACTGCTTGCAGACAGTCTAAAAAAAGATTTATACCA
Source organism: uncultured bacterium (assembly GCA_964352605.1). Classification (GTDB taxonomy): domain Bacteria; phylum Deinococcota; class Deinococci; order Deinococcales; family Trueperaceae; genus JAHEBB01. The sequence continues at coordinate 14,606 of CAYGTA010000026.1, forward strand.
AGTGAATGTAGCATCATCATCTGCAAAAGGTGCAGCGTTACTAGCAGCCAAAGGAATAGGAAAAGATATCCCTCAAACACAAACCCCAACTTTAGTGGCTCAAGCACAGCCTAACGAAGAACTCGAGTGGCGCTATGCTGACTTTTGTGCGTTGTACCGTAACTTGTATTAAGCTATGAACTAAAGAAAGTAAATCTAGATCTGTGAGTTCTAAAGGAAGGCAAGTTCATGTTTGATTTAAAGGGCAAAAAAGCGCTCGTTACAGGCGCAAGTAAGGGCATTGGTAAAGCTATTGCTATTTGCTTAGCTGAGCAGGGGGTTGACTTAATTATAGCTGCGCGCAACAAAAGCGAGTTAGAGCAAGTCAGTCAAACTATTCAAGCCAAAGGGCGAAGCTGCCACACTATCGTCGCTGACTTAGCTAAGCAAAGTGACGTAGCTGCCTTAGCCAAAAAAGCACTCGAGCTTTTTGGAACTATTGATATTTTGGTTAATAACGCAGGTGTGAGCCATCCTGAGTCTGCTTTAGAAACTAAAGAAGAAAGCTGGAATCATACCTTTGATATTAATGTTAAGGCTTTGTTTTTCTTATCTCAACACATTGCTCCAGCTATGATTCAGCAAAGCTGGGGGCGAATTATTAATATTTCATCACAAGCAGGCCTGATTGCTTTAGAAGATCACGCAGCTTACTGCGCTAGTAAAGGCGCAGTTGAAATGGTCAGTAAAGTCATGGCGTTAGAGTGGGCAAAACACGGCATAACTGTGAATTGCATAGCGCCAACTGTCATAAATACACCCATGGCAGAAATGGCCTTTCCCACCCCAGAATCAAAAGCAAACATGCTGAGTAAAATACCAGTAGGACGATTTGGAGAAGTCGAAGAAGTAGCAGCCGCAGTGATTTACTTAGCTTCAAAAGAAGCTGCCATGATAACAGGTGACACGCTCAAGATTGACGGTGGATGGTTAGTACAATGATTAAAGAAGAGGTCGCATGAAAAACCAAATGGACTTAACAGCTAAAACAGCCTTAGTCACAGGTGCAGGTCAGGGCATAGGGCGAGAAATCGCTCGAGTATTAGCGCATGCTGGTGCAGATATTATTGTGGCAGAGTTTAATGCTGTAACAGGGCAAGATGCGGTTGATGAAATCAAAGCTTTAGGCCGTAATAGCTTCTTGGTTGAAGTGGATGTGGCAAGCTCTGCAAGCGTAAAAGCTATGACCGAAACCGTCTATAGCAAGGTTAAACATATAGATATTCTTGTAAATAACGCAGGTGTATCAGGCAACATGCCTGTAGAAGAAACCCCAGATGATGAGTGGCGACGCGTTATAGGCATTAATCTAGATGGGGTTTTTTGGTGCTGCCGCGATATAGGTAAAAAGATGCTCGAGCGTGGCTCAGGCAGCATTGTAAATATTGCTTCAATGTCAGGGCATATTGTTAATGACCCTCAACCACAAGCGCCTTATAATATTTCAAAAGCAGCTGTGATTATGCTGACAAAATCTTTTGCTGCTGAGTGGGCAAAACGTGGAGTAAGGGTTAATTGTGTTTCCCCAGGCTATATAGCTACTGATCTTGTAAAAGGTGTTCTTGAGTTAAAACCTGATTGGAAGAACCGCTGGGCAGACATGACGCCCATGGGACACTTTGGTGAACCCAGTGACGTTGCCCACGCAGTCTGGTACTTAGCGTCAGATGCAGCAAAGTATGCGACAGGGACGGATCTTGTTGTTGATGGTGGTTATACCTCTTGGTAGAACGCAATGGCTAGAAAGTAGCTGGATGCTTACTGATCTCTCGCGAAAAGGAATAGTTTATGGAAGCACTTGTACTAGAAAAAAAAGATGAGTTGACGATTCGTGATATTAAGGTAGATGAAACTTTAGGTGAATATGATGTGCGTATCGACATTCATACTGTGGGTGTTTGCGGTAGTGACGTTCACTACTACACGCATGGCGCGATAGGCCCCTTTATTGTAAAAGACCCCATGATATTAGGGCATGAAGCCTCAGGAACCATTACCGAACTAGGTGACAAGGTTAGCCACTTAAAGATAGGTGACAGAGTTTGTATGGAGCCAGGCATACCCGACCCAAACAGTCGCGCTACCCAACTAGGACTCTATAACTTAGACCCAGCCGTTCGATTCTGGGCAACACCACCCATACATGGTGTCTTACGGCCAAGTGTTGTGCATCCTGCAGCGTTCACGTTTAAATTACCAGATAACGTTTCTTACGCAGAAGGTGCCATGGTGGAACCCCTAGCGGTAGGCATGCACGCAGCCAACAAAGCCCAAATTAAACCAGGAGATGTAGCTGTTGTAATGGGCGCGGGCCCTATAGGCATACTCACAGCCTTAGCAGCCTTAGCAGGCGGATGCAGCCAAATAATACTGACTGACATGCAACAAGAAAAACTCGAGCTTGCCTCAAAATTAGGTCCTATAAGACCTGTAAATATTAGAGAAGAGAGCTTAGTTGAGGTGGTAAACACCTTAACAGCTAATTGGGGTGCCGATATTGTATTTGAGTGCAGTGGTAATGAGAGAGCTGCAGCATCTGTATTTGAACCCTTAAAACCAGGGGGAACAGTTGTCTATGTCGGTATTCCACTTTCTCCTATTGCTTTTGATGTTGCTCAAGCACAAATTAAAGAAGCTCGAATTGAGAATGTCTTTCGTTATGCACATGTTTACCCTAGAGCGTTAGCGTTAATGGAGAGCGGCAAGTTAAATGTTAAACCCCTGATTACAAATAGTTTTAAGTTTAAAGACAGTATCGAGGCGTTTGATTTTGCTGTGAATATGCCCGCGAGTTCAGTGAAGGCGCAAATAAACCTTATTGAATAATGCATAGGCTTTTAGTGTGAACCCCCCCGTGATTTAGCACAGGGGTTTCTTTTGCGAGCTATACCTTTTAGAATGTGTTTCATAACATAATTATAAATTAATAACACTGTTATATTTAACTTATGGAAGATCCTATATTTCAGCAAAACCAAAAACAATCTCGAAGAACCTTTTTGAAAACAGCAGGCTTATTTATAGGTGCATCTGCGTTTGGCCTAGGAGGCTACAGTATGTTGGGACGCTCCCAAGCTAATCTAATCCAAGAACAAGTTAGTGCCATGCCTTTTGTAGATCCTGTAAGCATAAAGACAGTATCAGGCATAACCGTTCACGGCATACAAACAGGTTGGATTGGCATAAAAAGTAGCCACTACAAACTCACAGGCAATAGCTCCCTACGCCTTCCTAGCATACTTACAGATCCACGTTGGGCAGAACCTAAACCCATGCTCTCATGGGTCATAGAGCACCCAGAAGGACTAATTGTTATAGACAGCAATGAACGTGCAGGTTCCAAAGACTTAGGACGCTACCTAGCTTGCGCAGATCCCATTACTAAGACAGTCATAACAAGAAGCTTTCGGGTACATGTTGAACCTGAAAACGAACTAGGACCACAACTTACCAAGCTAGGCTTATCAAGCAAAGATGTCCGATGGCTTATACAAACACACCTACATTTTGACCATGCAAGTGGCTTTGCATTCTTTCCAGACGCACAAACACTCGTAGCTCGAGCTGAACTCGAAGGTCAAACTGCAAGACCTCAAGGCGCCATTAGTTGCTTATATCCTGCTAGCTTTAAGCCAACTGCTATTGATTATCAAGATGTAACTTACGAGGACTTCTCTGCTTACTATCCTGTCACCCAAGCTGAAGATGTCATTCTTGTACCAACAGCAGGTCACAGCTACGGACATCAATCTGTTCTTTTCAAAGACCAAGATCAAAACTTTTTTTTTGCAGGCGATGTCACTTTTGATGAACGACAACTCAAAGAAAGCGAAATAGCAGGCATAGTCTATAAGGTTAGTCAAGCAAAAAACAGTATGAACACAGTACGCAATTTTGTGAAACAAAGCCCCAGTATTTACCTGCCCAGTCATGACCCACAATCACTTAGACGCCTAAAAAACCAAGAAATCACGGAGATTTAAAATGCAAGTAAGAGGAACAACGCGAAACTTTTCATGCTCCCTAACAAGCAGCGCAGACAAAGAAACATTTTGGAAAATCTGGACAGACGTAGAAAACTGGCCAAACTTTGACACACCCCTAAAAAAAGCAAGCATAGAAGGCAACATGCAAGTAGGCGCCAAAGGCAGCATTACAACACAGCAAGGACAACACTCGAGCTTTGTGATTACTGAGTACGAGGCATTAAAAGGCTATACCTTTGTTACGCAGCTACCTGCATGTAGGCTCACTGTTAAACGCTATTTTGAAGAGGGATGCAGTTTGAAGTTTACGCATCATATTTCCTTTACAGGTCCGTTAGCCTTTTTGTTTGCAGTCATTTTAGGACGCGGGTTCATGAAGGCGCTGCCGCCAGTTATGCAAAATTTAAAACGAATTGCAGAAAGTTCAAGCTAAACCCTATAAACTAAAGCAATGCCTGACAGAAAAGGATTGCAAACCATAAAAGATGAAGCTAAAGAAGCCATGCGTCTTGAGTTACTAGATATTGCGAGTGAATTACTAGAAAAAGAAGGCCCTCAGGCTTTGAGTATGCGCCGCATATCAGTGCAAGCAGGCTGCTCAACCATGATGCTTTACACGCTTTTTAAAGGCAAAGAAGGCTTAGCGGAAGGACTTTACAGTGAAGGCTTCAGGCGACTCCAAGAAGCCTTAGATGCTGTAAATGAAGAAGACAACTTAGAGCGGCTTAAAGAGCTTAACCGTACCTACCGTAGGGTTGCGCTTAGTAACCCTAGTTATTACTCAGTGATGTTTGAAAGACCCATTGTAGAATTCAGACCAAGCAAAAGTAGTCGCTTACTAGCTTGGCAAAGTTTACAAAACTTAATTAGTACAATTCAAACCTGCATTAATCAGCAGCTATTTAAAGACAACAATGCAGAAATGATGGCCATGGAACTCTGGACTTTAGCGCACGGCCTAGTAAGCGTAGAACTATCAGGTTACCTATCTGAAAAACCCGACTTAGCACATGCCATGCACGAAAAAGCACTAAATGACATGATAAAAGCATGGTCAAAATAAAACAGTCAAACATTACAACCGCTAAGCTAACCCTGTGTGCCATGCGTTATGCAGAATAAGTAAGTATTTTTGCAGAGGATATCTTAGCTAGGCGTCAGCTGTAGTGTGCTGCTTAGTAAATTGCCTGTTTTATACTCAGCCGCATAAGTATCAAAGTAAATCTTGATACTAAGAACGTTACTCATACTAGCTGTTTGGTAGCCATGTTTCGTGAACATGCTGCCATAAAAGTCCATTGTTTGCGCTGGGGGTTTTGCTAAAAACAACGGTGCTTAATCTTGCAGTGT
>CAYGTA010000027.1:0-19964 GCA_964352605.1 uncultured bacterium
CGTCGGCAAGGTCGGAATTATAGAGCAGTGCGACATTTATAATTCAGCTTAGTATTAAGCTACCGCTTCTTCTATACCGATTGCGTAAAGCGATTCAGCATCAGCCTCTAAGCTAATTCTGGGTAAGGGTTGAATAGCTGGCCCGCTAACCGCCTCACCTGCTTTACTAATATCAAAAATACTAAAGTGACAGCCACACGCCAAAACAGGTGATGTTGTGCGGTAATTATAAGAAACCGCAATCGCTTCGTAATTTTGGTTTGGTTTAACAATGCAGCCTTGATGCGTACAAATTCGACTAAAGGCAATAAAATGCTTATCTTCAATACTCAAGCCCCCCGGAATTGCATCTGGTACCCGTATAGCAATAGAAGGAATACCCTCAATGGCAAACTCAAACGTAGACCACAAAGGCTCGAGTGTTGCTAAGCTTGTTAGCTCGAGTTTCTCTGTTGCTCTAAAGCTTGGGGTATCTGTGGGTTTGGCTTTATCTAGGTGGGTGTAGACTTCCCAAGCTGCGTAACCAGCACCGCCTAGGGCAGCAATGACAGGTAAACGCCACAGCCATGTTATGAATTGTCGGCGACTTGCGTCTTTTTCTAAAGCTACTTCAACAGGTTTGGGCGTATCTTCAGGCATTATTGACCTTGAGAGAGCTCTTGAGTTACAAAGAGCGTGAGTTCTGCTAGTTCTTCTTCGCTTAATATTGCACCAAAGCCAGGCATGGTTCCTCGACCATACTCAATAATGCTGCGAACATTTGCTTCATTCATAGCACTCTGGTTAGCTATCAATCTAGGACCAACACCACCTTGCCCGTTAGCACCATGACAGGCTGAGCAATTGGCTGCGTAAACCTGCCCTATAGCTAAGGTTTCTGTACCTACCAACTGGGCTTCAGCAAGTCTTGCTTGGGCACTCTCAATTAAACTTGGCACACGACCTGCAGCTTCTTCACTACCTGCTACGCTTACGTATTGCGTCCAAGTATCAATGGCACTCTGGTACTGCTCCGTACTAAAGTAAGCATTTCCTAAAAACAGTAAACTGGTAAGGTCAGTATCATTTACTTCAACAGCTCGAGTTAGCAGATTTATAGCTTGGTCATTTTGTCCATTAAAAAATAAAACTTGCCCTAAACGGCTATAAGCAAGGCCACTATGCGGATTAAAGTTAGACACAACACGCACGTAAATATCAGCAGCGCGCTCCTGCTCTTCGGCGTCCCAATAGGCATTTGCTAAAGCCATCAAGTTCTCTTCTGTTGGATCTTGCGTTGCTTTATTTAAAACAGGAGCAACTGAAGTAAAAAGCTCGAGTCTTGCATTTAGCTCTTCAATGTTTCCTTGCTCTGAAGGCAGAAGCATTAAGGCTTCTAAAGCTTCAATAGCAGCGTCCGGTTGAGCTTGCGCAAAGTAAATCTCACTTAAAGCAAAGAGTGTTTCTGAATCATTAGGGTCAGCAGCTCGAGCTTGCTCTAGGTAGTTTAGTGCTGCAGGTATGTCTGTTTGTAATTTAAGGTAGCCTAAACGCCTATAAGCAATAGCGGGGGGTGGTTGTAGCTCAGTAATCATGCGCAAATAGGTTTCTTCAGCTTGCTCAGCTTCATCAAGATTCCAGTAAGCATCACCTAAAGCACTTAAGGTTTCCACGCTCGGGTTTCGATTAGCAGCACGCTGCAAATCACGTACAGCTTGCGCTTGCTGCAAATCTCCCTCAAAGAAGGTCGTTATCATGCTATTTTCGCCAACTCTAGGCAGCACATAGGAAGTCATGACCGTCGCCATAATCACCATAATGCTCAGCAAACCTAAAGAAGCAAAAGGTAATCTAGAAGTGCCTGCCTTTTGCTTAGGTGGCGCTTGGCCTTTCAGCTCAGCTGTACGGTCATCTAAAGACCGAAGTACTTTAGCTGCTTTAGCTTCATAACGAGCTCGTAACTGCTCACGTCGCGAAACCGCCAAATCTGTACGAAGCTCGAGTTCTTTAATCGCTCTAAAAAGCGCATCTCTTTCTTCTTCAAGGTCTTGCTTAATAGGGTCACGTAAATCAGGTAGCTTATCGGTTTGACTTGGAAATAAAAGCGGGATTGCCACGTAGGCAAAGAAAAGGATAGCCAGTAAAATTATAATAATGCTTGTCAACATTTAAGCCTTATCTAGTGCTTCCCTGACACGCGCCAAATCAGCATCATCAACCGTTATGGTTTCTTGTGAACTTTTGGTCCAACGACGAACCAGCATAATTAATACCGCTGCGCCTATAGCAGCAACAATGGTAGGTAATAACCAAACCACTAAGTGAATACCACGCCTAGGTGGCTCAAGCAAAATCCAGTCACCATAACGCTCTTGAAAGAATGCCTTAATTTCTCTTTCGCTCTCCCCTGCCTCAAGCTTTTCTTGAATAATGACACGCATCTCAACAGCAATATCCGCACTCGAGTCTGACACACTTTCACTGGTACAAACAGGGCAACGCAAATCTCTAGCAATTTCAAACACACGCTGCTCGAGTTCGGTTTCTTGCATTAGCGCATAGGAGAAAGAAAGAAGAATGAGGAATGAAAAAAGCAATCGTACTGTCTTTCTTTTACTTTGCTCTTTTATATAGCTTGCCATTAGAATAATTCCTCTATTTGTCTTTCTAAGAACAGTTCGCTTATTTGGCCTACGTGTTTATAGACAAGTTCACCTTCTTTATTTACAAAGAAAGTTTCGGGGAGTCCAAACAGGCCATAATCAATCATGAGGCGTCTTTGTTCATCAAAGACGTTAGGAAATGTAATGTTAAATTGATCTAAGAAGGCGTTTCCTCCTTCTAAGCCACTATCTCTCGTATGAATACCAATAATTAATACTTCATCTTGGTATTTTTGCCATGTACGCTCTAACTCAGGAGCTTCGTCATAGCAGGGTGGGCAGGTGGGTGACCAGAAGTTGATAATCATAGGTTTACCAATATGATCGCGCACGTCAAATATTTCACCATATTCGCTAGCGTATCGCTCGTAACTAGGTAAGCTAAATTCAGGTACAGGCTTACCTAAGTAATTAGAGCGGATATTTCGATCTGGCGCACCACGATTAAGGCCAAATATAAACAAGCCACCCAGTGCAGCAATAACAATCACGATACTAGCAAAGCGAATCATGCTTTAAGTGGGCCTTTAATCTCTCGATTAGCAGTTACTAAGTGACGGTTCGGGCTGAGCGCATAGGCTGTTCCTATAACGATAATGAACCCACCAATCCATATCCAAGTCACTAAGGGGCTTTGCACAGCACGCAAAGTAACCGAATTAGATTCAGCGTTTATTTCACCAGTAATGTTTAAGTAAATATCATGCCAAGCTGTGTAAAGCACTGAAGGCGTTGGTACAGGTTGCTCTGGTTGCCCTAAAAAGCGATTAATACGAGGGTTTAGGGTTTTCACAAACGAACCGTCACGCCAAAGCTCAACTTCTGCACCTATGCTGATATGACTAACATCTTGCTCAGTGAGCGTTCCACTTTGTAAAAGACTCAGTTCAGGATAGGTGTAAGGCTTAATCGCCCGGAGTTCATAACCCTGAAAGTCAACAGTCGAGCCGTAGTCTATGCGCATTTGTTCGTCAACTCGGTAGGCACTGCTTGCCATAACACCTAGTGCAATAACAATGACACCAAAGTGGACTATCATGCTGCCAAAACGGCGTTTACTTTCAAACGCGTATTGCTTAAAAATAACTAAAGCATTTTTGCCTGTAAGTCTAACTCTAGGCACCACTGCGCCAGCTATTAGTAAACCTAGACTTACAATGTTGTAGGCTGATAAAGCAATTGTGAGTACTGGGTAGATTTTTCTCATACCTAAAACTACGGCAATTATGGCTGCAATCACTGCGCCGCCTAGCATCCAGATTAGGTTTTTCTTTAAGGACTGCTCTTCTGCTTTTCGCCATGGCATAAGCGGACCTATACCCATTAATAGGAAGATGATTAGCCACAAAGGTATGCTCACTTGATCGAAAAAGGGCGCACCGACAGTGACTTTATCGCCAGAGAAAGCTTCTACAATAAGTGGAAAGAGTGTGCCTAACAAAATGGCAAAGGTTAAGGCTAAAAACAATACGTTACCAGCTAAGAAACTACCTTCGCGACTTAAAGCAGCGTCAAGTTCAGCATTGTCTTTAACTTGATCCCAACGCCAAGCAACCAAACCAAATGCAGCTATGGCAACAAACGTAAAGAAGCCTAAAAAGTAAGGGCCTACAGGGCCATCACCAAAAGCATGAACAGAAGAAATAACACCCGAGCGAATTAAAAAGGTACCCAATATAGTTAACGTAAACGTTAAAACGATAAGCAGCACATTCCAGCTTTTAAGCATGCGCCTTCGTTCTTGTACTTGCACACCATGAATAAAGGCTGTGGCGGTTAACCAAGGCATAAAGCTGACGTTTTCGACAGGATCCCAAGCCCAGTAGCCACCCCAGCCTAGAACTTCATAACTCCACCAACCACCTGCAATAATACCAGCGGTCAAGAAGCCCCAACCCGTCAAAGTCCAGAAGCGTGTTTGGGTCATCCATTCTGTACCGGGCCTGCGCGTAATTAGAGCAGCCATGGCAAAGGCAAAAGGTACGGTTAGCCCCACGTAGCCTATATAAAGCAAGACAGGGTGTACCGCCATCATCCAGTGGTTTTGTAAGAGTGGGTTAGCACCAGGACCATCTAGCGGCGGAACAGCTAGCGTTATAAAAGGGTTGGCCACAAAGGTAACAACCGTAATAAAAAAGAGTTGCACCACTTGCATAACAACGAGTGCCCAAGGGCGCAAAACATTATTAGGTGAGACCACAGCCAAAATAGCTGTGTAAAGGCTAAGCACCCAAGCCCAAAACATAACAGAACCCTCTAAGGCTGACCAGAGGGTAACAATCTTCACCCATGTGGGTGAGGCTATACGTGAATGCTCAGCTACGTACTTAACTGAAAAATCATCTAGCAGTAGAGCTGTTTCCATAACCGCTATACCCGCAGTCATGGCCAAAAAGACAGCTACTGCTGCAAAACGTGCTGAGGTTTGTAAGCGGGCATCTCGACGTAGTGCTCCTGCAATGCCCGTAAAAATGGCATAGATGGATAGCGCAAAAGCCATCCACACTGTTGCCATACCGAGTTGTCCTAAGCTTAAATCCATAACAGTATTTTCCTTTTTAAAACTTTAATCTACAAGGGATAATCGTCTTAAAACCTTAACTAAGTTATTCTCTTTTTAGGTTTTAGCAATGATTATCAAACGGTAAATAACAGTTACTTAAGGCTTCTTAGCTCGTATTAAACGATCAAATTAATTTAATATAAAAGTGTAAAGACTAAGTTTACCCTTAGACTTATCACTATTAAATTACGATGCGCTTCAATCAAGGCTTAAGCCGCTCTAAAAAATCTTACTGAAGGGTTTCTTTTAACTCTTCAATATCTAAAGGTTGACCATCTGCCGGCGGCTCATAAACTTCACTATGCTTAATTAAAAGCTCATCACTTTTAAAGGTCTGACCATCAAAGCTACCTTCAACCACCACACCCGTATTCTCGCGGAATAATTCAGGCGGCGCACCCACATGCTGCACGGTATACGTTTGATAGCTATCCGTAATCTGAAAAGCAAGCTGTAAATTCTGGTCATCATACTCAACACTTTCAGGCGCAACAATGCCCCCAAGACGAATCCGCCTATCTTCATACTGAGTAGGATTAGCAGCAAACTCACTCGGCAAAATAAAATAAACAAGACTCGAGCTTAGCGCCTGATAAATAAGAAAACCCGCTATAATCAGTATGGCCACGCCCGAAATACCATAAACGGTTTTTTTCACGATTCATCCTTTTCTTGTAAACGTCTTTTACGCCAGTTCAGGTAATACATATAGCCACCATAAGCAATGACTAACTCGAGCCACGCAAACGCAACCCATCCCCAATTTGGAACATTATCAAACATGAATCACCTCTGCTTTTCTTGGTACAACTTCTGCTTCTTCTAATTGGCTTTCTAAGCGCCCAAGGCGAGCACGTTCAAATAGAAAGAAAACAAATATGAGCGCTGCAACAGCTACATTAAATAACAAGATATTCCTAAAAATAGGACTCATGGTGTCTTGCACACCTGCTGTCGTCAGATCAAAACTTTTACTAGGATGCAGGGTTCTGAACCACTCAGCCGCCATCCAGTTAAACGGTAAGCTAGCAAGTACAATGATGCTCACAACTGCACTCACTCGAGCGCGTCTTTCGGGGTCATCTAGTAAGCCCCGTACAATGAAGTAGCCTACCAGTAAGGCAAACTCTAGCGCGGTAAGGGTTAGTTTTGCATCCCAATCCCAGAACACACCTAGTGTGGGCTTACTGTAAGTCATGCCGCCAATGATAGCTAGCGCAAAGTAAATAAGCGCCATTTCTGCGCTTGCTACTGCCCAGATGTCATCTCTTGGGTTTGAGCGCCACAAGTAGAGCATGCCAAAAATTGCTGTCATAATTACAGCTACAAAGCCAACCCAAACAACAGATACATGCGCGTACATAATACGAATTAGGTCACCCTGATTGACATCTGGCGGGCTGCCAGCTAGGCCTAAATAAGCGCCGACTACAAATAAAGCTAGGCAGATAAAGCCTAAAATAGTTAACCATAAGGGTCGCTGCTTAGTTTTTATTGTCATTTATGCCTCCGAGTTCTGGCTAGCTACCAGAGTAAAGTTATTTGTTTTTTAATTATTCACTTACTTAGCTTAGAAGCTTTTAGAGTTTAAGCAAGTGAGAGATAAGCTAAAGTTAATCCTTGTGCGTTTCTTTATCGTTTAAGCATCTACACTTATCTAGCTTAAAATTAGCAACTCTTCGTAATAAATGTGTCATAAAATTGCACGTTAAAATACCTTTGAATTCTTTTACTCTTCTGTTACAAATCTAAACAAAGCAGAACAGACAACAAAATAAACCAAATCAAACGCTAAGAGTAACTGTAACCAACTCGAGCTTATACTCAAATCACCAGCGCCCACAATTTCTCCGGTGGCACGAACAGCTGCTAACAATATGGGCACCACAACAGGAAACATGAGTACAGGTAAGAGCGATTCTCGAGCCCGCAAGTTAGCAGTTAAGGCCGCGTAAAAAGTCGCTATAAGGGCAAAGCCAAGCGTGCCTAAAAGCACAGTTAAGAACAGCATGCCAATATTCCAGTCTACCCTCATAGCAAAAAATAAGGCAGTTATAGGAATAAGAATGAAGCCTAAGAGCGTCATGTAGATCCAGTTAGCTAAGAGCTTGCCTAAAAAAATGCTCGCTCTAGGAATGGGGTACATAAGCAGTTGCTCATAAGCACCTTCTTCAAGTTCACTTTGGTAACTCTGCGCAGCTGAAATAACCCCCGCAAATGCCAGTGCGACCCATAATGCCCCTGGTGCAATAATACTCAAAAGACCAGCTCTTTCACTAAAGGCAAAGGCTAAAATTATGAGCACAATAGCAGCGAAAAAGACAGTAGCTACTGTAACGGCTTTACTACGAATCTCTTGCCTTAGGTCTTTGGCAGCAATAGTAAGTACATAGAATAAGTCAGACACCGGGCGCCTCGTATTTTTGAAGCGTAGCAGCATCTATCTTAAGAATAGAATCAGCAAAGGGAGCACTTCGCTCAAGATTATGGGTTGCCACAATCAGCGTTCGACCCTGCGCTTTACCTTCAGTAATAAGATCATCTATAAGTTGCTTTCCATTATCATCAAGAGCGGCGTAAGGTTCATCTAAAAGCCACAAGTCAGCGTCAGACATAAGCAAACGGGCAATCGCCAAACGTTTCTTCATGCCACTCGAGAAGGTTCTTACTTCTTTATTACGGGCATAAAGCAAACCCACTGCTTCTAGCTTTCCTTCAAGCTCAGCTACCGTGACTTCATTTTTGTCGTGACCATAAAGCGAAGCAGATAAACGCAAATTCTCAAAAGCCGTCAAACTGCCATAGTGCCCACCCAGCACGCTCACATAAGCAACATGTTTACGCACTTCAGCAGTCTCTTTAAGCAAATCAAAGCCAAAGACCTTAGCTACACCCTGATGAGGTCTTAATTTTGTTGCCAGAATTTTAAGAAGCGTTGTCTTACCAGAACCATTATTACCAAGCAAAACTAAGACTTTCCCTTGACTCATACGTAAAGATAAGTCTTTAAGCACATACTGATTAGCAAACCGACGCGACACACCCAAAAGCTCAACAGCTGCAAGATTATTAATAGGGCTATCAGACATAGATACGCTTCCTAGCAAAAGCGGAAAAAGCTCGAGTGTTAGTTGGTTTCATGGGCATCCGTGGATTTCATCATAACTATAGGTGCATCATAAGATGCTTAGCTCAGACAATTGTCCTTAAGCTTAGGCATCTTTTAGTTCTCTCTAAGGTATAGCAAATTCCTGCTTGCTGAAGCTAAGTGTTTGACATTATCTGGTATTGCAAGCATACTAATGAGGAAATAAGGAGGTGACGCCCATGATGATAATTCAGCATTCGTATTCAATCCCTTTTTTCAGGCAGCCCTCTCAGGTGTCATTTTAGTAATCATGCATAGTGATACTTTTGAGTTTGGTGCCTGCCTTCTAGCTTTTAATGGAGGAAATCATTAAATATAACGAAGATGATTACGCTGATAACGAAGAAAGTTTTGGCGGCAGAAAAGATCGTAAGAAACCCAAAGGTCGACAAAAAACCAAAGACCTTTACATGAAGAAAAAAGATAAACGCTCCACCGCTGATCGCTTTGAAGAGGCCAGCTTACAGCATTTATTTGAACTGGGTTACATTAGCCATATTGTCGGTGAATTAAAAAGCGGTAAAGAAGCTACAGTTTTTTTAGCAGATGGCCCAAGTGGCGAGCTAGCAGCTAAAATTTATAGAGATAAAGTCGTTAGATCTTTTCAAAATGATGAGATTTATACGTCTCGCCGTACTATTCCTAAAGATCATCGTAAAAAAATAGATGAGCAACGCGAAAAACTCAATGTCAGTCGAGATGAAGCTTACTGGATCTACCATGAATACATGTCACTCTGGACGCTTTATGAAGCAGGTATTCCTGTACCTACACCCATGATTGGCCCGGGCATAAATGAAATTGCCAAAGCAGGTCGTGTTCTTTTAATGGAGTTTATTGGTAAAGATGCTGTCGCTGCACCAAGGCTTTCTGATATTAGACTTTCAGAAGAAGACAATGAAGATGCGTGGCAGCAAAGCTTAGATATATATACTAAGCTCTTAAAATTAGGCAAAGTACATGGCGATTACTCAACGTACAATTTACTCTGGTGGCAAAACAAAGTGATTGTGATTGACTTTCCACAAATGAGTGAACTAGAAGAAAACCGTCATGCTTTAGAACTCATAAGACGCGATATAGAATCTTTGGTCATGTCGTTTAAACGCCCCAATACCGATGCCTTTGAACTTGCAGATAGACTAATGAACGACGCAGGCATTTTAGAATACGCCAAAAACCCTTTAAACCCAATCTCTGGCCTGTAGATACTCGAGCATGTCATGTTCTTTTGTGCCTTTGGGGGGTTGGTAGTCAAACTGCCAGTGTGCGTAAAGTGGCATGCTCATGAGAATAGCTTCTATATTGCCGTTGGTTTGCAAGCCAAAGCTGGTACCGCGATCATAAACCAAATTAAATTCAACATAGCGCCCTCTACGGTAAAGTTGCCATTCGCGTTCCTTTTCGCCGTAGGGGGTATCTTTTCGTTTTTCTACCAAAGGCACGTAAGCCTCTAAAATGGTATTAATGCCGTCTTGCGCAAAGTCATAATCTGCTTGCCAATCACCCGTGCTAGGTTTTGAAAGTTCATCAAAAAAGATGCCTCCTACGCCTCGCATTTCTTTGCGGTGTTTTATATAAAAGTAGCTATCACAAGTTTCTTTCATGCTTTGATAATCAGCTTGAGCATGCCTATTACACTGCGCTTTTAAAGTTTGATGAAAATGCCTAACGTCCTCTTCAAACACATAATTAGGGCTTAAGTCAGCGCCCCCACCAAACCACCAGACATCACTATCCCCCACTTCAAAATAACGATAATTCGCATGAAACGAAGGCACAAAAGGATTAATAGGATGCAAAACCATGCTTATACCTGTCGCAAAATAAGGCTTACCGCGAGTACCCTCATGCTGAGCTGCCAAACTCTCAGGCACCTTTTCACCATAAACCGCTGACACATTCACACCTGCACGTTCAAAAGTCGAACCCCGCTCTAACACTCGAGCGTTGCCTCCTCCTCCACCGGGTCTTTGCCATGTGTGGGTTTTGAACTCACCTTCACCGAGTGCTTCAAAAGCATGTACGAGTTTGTCTTGCCCTGCTTGCATAAGCTCATAAACTGTGTCGCGTCTGCTCATTACTTTTGAGCTGCTTTGCGGTCAAATGCTTTTACAGTGTCAATCATGTGTTGTGCGTGATCTGGATTGGTTTGCCTGAAAATGCCGTGACCTAAGTTAAAAATATGTGCGCCCCCTAGACCTTCAGTTAAGACACGTTTTGTTTCTTGACTAATGACATCTTTTGAGGCGAGTAGAGTGGCGGGGTCTAAGTTGCCTTGTATGGTTTTTCCGTTTAATTGTGAGCGAACGAGGTTGATGGGTACACGCCAATCTACACTCACAACTTCGCAGCTCAGGTCTTTAATTTCTGGGTACAAATGCAAGGCATCAACCGCTATATATAAACGTGGAATCTTGAGTTTTTCTAGGGCTTCAAAGATCCGCTGGTTGTAGGGTTTTGCAAACTCAGCATAAATACTGGCACTATGCAAGCCTGCCCATGAGTCAAAGACTTGAATGGCTTGTGCGCCTGCTTGAACTTGCATGCTTAAGTAACGAATGCTAACTTCAGTGAGTTTTTCAAGTAAAGCGTGGGCAGCGCTTGGGTCGTAGCGTAAAAATTGCCTAAATTCTGCGAAGTCTTTACTGCCCCCCCCTTGAATAAGATAGGTAGCTAAAGTGAGCGGTGCACCACCAAAGCCTATTAAGGGTACCGGTGAATCTCTTCGAATGAGCTTTATAGCGTCTGCAACATAAGGAGCAATTTCTTCTTGTGCTGGAATGCGCAATGCCTCAACCGCTTCTCGAGTACGAATGGGCTTATCAATGACAGGACCGGGTTTAAAGTCAATCTCTATACCCATAGGGGGTAAAGGCGTCATTATGTCTTGAAATAAGATGGCTGCGTCTACACCTAATCGTCTGACAGGTTGTAAGGTAATTTCGCAAGCGAGTTCTGGTGTGCGGCACATTTCCCAGAAGTTTGATTTTACTTTAATGGCCATGTACTCGGGTAAGTAGCGACCTGCCTGCCGCATCATCCAGACAGGTGCACGCTCGGTATTTTTACCCCAAGCGGCATCTAGAAAAAGGGTATTTTTGATGGCTACCGTCATAAGACCTCCTGCATGGCAAGCCACGCACTATCAATATCATCTTGAGTTGTTTGCCAGTTAGTTATAGAAACCCGAATGGCTGGCGTATCAAATACAAAGGTGGGTGTCAAAAAGACACGTCCATCTTCTTTAAGCTTGTTTAGGTAAGTGTTTATGTCTTCTTGCGAGCTAGCAGCTTCTAAAGTAAAGCAAATACCGTTCATGCTTGCTGGAGCTAAAAGTTTAAACTGAGGATGCGCAGCAATCTTTTTAGCTAAGCTCCGCGCTAAATCAGAAGCCTGTTCAACCATAGCTTTATAGCCTTCTTTACCATAAGCTTGTAGGGTCATCCAAGCAGCTAAGGCCCTAAAGCGCCTCGAGTTTTCAGGGGTACGGTGCACAAAATTAGGCTCTGTTGAGGGTTGCCCAAGGTAAACAGCTGCATTTTGAAAAACCTCAACTTGCAAATTATCATGTTTAGTAAAAATCATGGCTGAGTCATAAGGAACATTCAGCCACTTATGTGCATCAATAGTAATAGAATCAGCAGCTTGCCAACCCGCAAGCAAATGCTTTGTTTTTTCAGATACAGCCGCAAAACCACCAAAGGCTGCGTCTACATGTAAATAAAAATCATACCGCTCTTTGAGGTCAGCAATTGCCGCAATATCATCGTAATCAACCGTATTAACGGTACCTGCACTCGCCACCACAATACAAGGCTCAGCACTCAAAGAAAGGGCACGCTCGAGTACTGCTACATTTATAGCTTCACGGTTTTCGAGGCATTCCACTTTTAGCAAGCTGTTTCGCCCCATACCAAGCATAGAAAGCGCTTTATATACAGAGGAGTGAGCTGTAGCAGCTAATATTTTGATTGGTTTTTGCAGGCCTTCTTGAGCTATGTTTATGCCTTGTTTTTGCCCGTACCATTGTCTTGCTATCGCTAAGCCTGTAAAGTTCGACATGGTAGCGCCAGTTACAAAAGCACCGGTAAAACTGTCTGGTATGCCAAATAAGTCTCGCAGCATAGCAAGCGTTTCTAGTTCAATAAGCGGTACAACTGAGTCGCCATAACCTGTAGCGTTGTTATCTATAACGCTAGTCAACCAGTCACCGGAAAGGGCTGCAGGCGTGGCCCCACCTGTTACAAAGCCAAAGTAACGCGCACCAGCACTAGCAGATAAACGGTCTGAATAACGCGACTGAAATAGCTCTAAAGCTTGCAAAGCACCAAGTCCAGCGAAAGGTAACTTTAAACCCTCAGTTACTACCGGCTGAACTGCCACTTTACGCTCAGGCAAAGAATCCAAAAACGCTTGCGAAGCCTCTAAGGTATGACTCAAAATAGTATTTAAGTCTGCTTTGTCAAACTCGAGCTGCTTATGCATGGTCGTTGCCATCTGGCTGTTTAGCTTCTGGTGTAAATTTATAACCCACGCCCCAAATAGTGTGCAGGAAAATGGGTTGGCTGGGCTGGGGTTCAAAAAGTTTACGTAAACGCATAATAAAGTTATCTACCGTGCGACTACTAGGGAAAGCGTCATCTCCCCAAACTTCATCTAAAATGTCATCTCGGCTTACCACTTCGTTAGCTCTGCTACTTAGCAGCCTAAAGATGCCTAATTCCCTGTCACCTAAAGCAACTTCTTTACCACTAGCAAGGGTTGCCATGTAGGTTCTAAAGTTAATGCTGTGACCAGCAAAATCAAATTGGCTTAAAACTTCGTCTTTACCCCAGCCTTGCCTTTTAAGCATGTTGTTCACACGCAATAAAAACTCAGGTAAGTGAAAAGGTTTGGGTAAATAATCATCGCCACCAGCCCGCAAGCCTTTAATGCGGTCTTGCGCTTCACCTTTGGCACTTAAAAACAAAACTGGTGTTTCAAAGCCTGCTTCACGCATGCTTTCGCATAAGTCAAAACCATTAATGTGCGGCAACATGACATCTAAAACAACAAGGTTTGGCTGCATGCTCTGCCACATTTCTTTACCTTTTTGACCGTCAGGCGCATGCAAAACCTTATAACCTTCTTCAAGCAGATTTTCTGAGATGATTTCAGCTAAACTCAGCTCATCTTCAACAATTAAAACAACAGCTTTCATGACTTCCCCAAACTTAAAGCTTGCTCTTGTGCCGTTAAGGCAATACGGCGCGGCAAAACAACCGTAAAACGTGTTCCCTTTGGCTCATTAGCTTCAACCCGCACCCAGCCATTCATAGCCTCGGTAATAGACTTAACCAAATGCAAACCCAACCCCACACCCTTAGATTCGCGGGTCAACTCGCTACCCACCCTATAAAAACGCTCAAAAACATGCTTCACTTCACTCGCCTCAATACCAATACCTTGATCTTCAACATGCAGCAAAACCAAATCCCCTTTACGCTCGAGTTTAACGTTTATGGGTTTTTCTGACTCGGGGCTGTACTTCACAGCGTTATCAAGTAAGTTGTTCAGAACAAGCGTAAAGGCAGCGTAGTCTAAAGACACATCTAGCGCTTCTTGTGCATATGAAACACTAAGTTTTGCCCCTTTTGCTTCTAGGCCCGCTTTGGCATTTATTAATAGGGTTTGCAGCAAATTATTGAGTTCAAAAGGCTCTAAAATGGGTGCTTCTTTACTCTGCTCGAGCCTAGCGCTAGCTAAAACTTGTTCGCTGGTGTGCTCTAAACGGCTTAGCTCTGCTTCCATACGTCTTAGGTATTCTGTTTGTTTTTCATGGCTTAGTTTACGTATGAGCGCTGTTTCAATAAGAAGTCTTAGGGTACTTATTGGCGTTTTAAATTCATGACTTATGGCCGATAAGAAGTTTTGCTGCCGTAACTTTAATTCACGTTCGGTGTGTAAACTACGCGCAATTATCCAGAGCCCTATCAATATGACAAGTACAAAAAAGGGCCCTTCATAGGCAAACATTCTTACAGATCTATTTTGTTCCATCATAAAGGCCTCAAGGTAGCTTTCATTGAGACTAAAGCTGCTACTTATTGGGTCAAAATTCAACTGTGGGTAACGTTCTAGCAACTCTGCTCGTAAAGCTTGTGAGGGCATTTCAGTAAAGATGATGTTTGCTACTGCAACGTCTTGCTGCCATTCTAGAAGAATTTTATCGGTAACAGACTCAATATAGAGGTTTTGAAAAATAATCCACCAGATGACTTGCGCAAGTACAAACACAATAATGATGCTAAAAGCAATTCGAGTAACCGCGCGAGAACTAAGCTTCATAATCATTTGTGGCTAAAACCTAAGCCCTTAGGTTTTAAAGCCAGCCTTTCTCAAGAGCTTCAACTGCGTAGTAAGTCATAATTAAGTTTGCACCAGCTCGTTTAATACTCGTTAAAGACTCTTGCACTGCCAAAGCTTCATCTAACGCATTAGCAGCCGCCGCTGCTTTAAGCATGGCGTACTCACCACTCACCTGATAAGCCACTAACGGCAAACTTGTTGTCGGGCGCAATTTAGCCAAAATATCAAGGTAAGGCAAGGCAGGTTTAACCATAAGCATATCTGCACCTTCTTGTTCATCTAGCGCTGCCTCACGTAAAGCTTCTAAACTATTACGATAATCCATCTGATAGCTTTTACGGTCTTTAGGTGCTTTGTTTGCTTTACTAGGTGAAGAGCCTGCCGCTTCACGAAATGGACCATAAAACGCAGATGCATATTTAACTGCGTAAGATAAAATGCCCACGTTAGAAAAGTCATCAGCATCTAAAGCATCACGGATAGCTTTTACACGACCATCCATCATGTCACTCGGAGACACAAAATCAGCGCCCGCTCGAGCGTGTGATACAGCCATCGCAGCAAGCTGCACCAAACTCGAGTCATTGTCAATACTAATCGCTTCTTTATCTTCTTTTAAAAGACCACAGTGCCCATGATCAGTGTAGGCACACAAGCAGACATCTGTCATAACTACCAAGTCATCTGCAAACTGCTTTTTAGCTTCAAGCAAAGCTTGATTAACTGGCCCTAGCGCATCGCTCGCAGCAGTAGCATCTGCCGTTTTTTGACTTTCATCAAGCACACCAAACAAAACCACTGACTTAATACCCAAATTAAGACAACGCTCGAGTTGCTCTAGTAAGGTATCAACACTGTATCTCGAGACACCCGGTAAAGCATTTATGGCTTGAACTTCATTTTTTCCTGCCACGACAAAGTAAGGCATAATAAAATCTTGAGGCTGCACAAAGGTTTCAGCCACAAGCTCCCGAAGGGCAACACTCGAGCGCAATCTGCGGGGTCTTTTTATCATGCGGGAACCAGTTGATCTAGCACGTCAAGAACAGCGTCTATGGTGGGTTCACTTGCTTTTAGGCCGTTCCAGCCTTTTAGGGTCACGGCGTCTTGGGTGGTTTTTCCTAGACTTATAAATTGCGCTTTTATGGCGACTTCATCAGGTATGGCAGCAAGCGCGGAGGGGCTAGCTACGACAATAATATTGGCTAGTTTGGCTTGCCATTCTTGTGTACGTGTTTGATAAATAGTTAGCGTTTGCGTTTCAAACCCCATGCGCTCTAAACCTGTTTCAAGATCATCTAAGGCAAGGTTGCCTTGAGCTAAGCCTACAGGGCCACAAGCTTCCGGGTGCGAAGTAAAACAATTAATTAGCCCTTGAGCATTTTGAGGCTGTGCAACAAGGTCAATTTTATAGCCTCGCTGACGTAAAGCTGCCGCGGTTTGTTGACCGACTGCGCCGTATTTAGGAGTAGTATTGATGTTTTGTTCAGGCATCTTGTCTTGATTAAGTTCATGCCATGTTTCAACCGCTTTTTGACTTGTAAATAACAACCAAGGACAGTCAAGCAAGGCTTTCGCTTGGCGTTTCGTTTCTTCATCTTGCAGACTTACAGTTTCAATTAAAGGCGTGTGCTCAACATCAAAGCCTTCATCATAAAGAGCTTCAGCTAAACCAACCAGTCTACCTAACGAATAGGTTAAAACAACTTTCATAACGCCCTTCTTAAGATCCTTGAGTTAGCTAACTTTCTCACTTTAAGTGTCATACTGTGGGCCTTCCCAAAGCTTCAAACGTAAGCATAGCCACCCCTTCAGACGAAGGGTATTCACACTCAACATAATGTCCTTCATACCAAGCCCTAAGCGCAACCGTGCCGTTAACAAGCTCGGCATAAGCACCTAAAGCAAGTTGACAGCCACCCTGCAACATCGCCATAAGCCCTCGCTCAGCCGCAACTGCCTTAAAACTCATAATGTCATGAAGATTTGTCAAAACAGCAGCCAAGTCATAATCCGAACGGCGAATCTCAAGAGCAAGTGCCCCCTGAGCTGGCGCAGGCACCATAACACTAGGCTCGAGTTTCACGAGTTCAAGCCCTGTCAAATCTAGCTCTAGCCTATCTAAACCCGCTGCCGCCAGAACAATCGCATCTAACTTACCTTCACGCAAATTCTTAACTCGAGTGGGTACGTTACCGCGTAGCTCTTCACAGTGCAGGTCTGGTCTCAGAGCATTCAGTTGCTTTTGCCTGCGTACTGCACTGGTACCAAGCACAGCATTATCTTTTAACGGAAATGCCTCTGCATCTTTTTCAAATGCGTTTGCTTTAATGACTAAAACATCACGGGCATCTGCTCGTTTGCTCACAGCCGCAATTTCTAGTTCAGGCATACCCAAACTAGGTAAATCTTTAAAAGAATGAACAGCAACATCTGCCTTATTTTCAAGGACAGCATCTTGCACAGCTTTGGTAAAGAAACCTTGACCTTGCATTTGGGCAAAGGGTTTATTGTCAGCTTGGGTTTGGTCGCCATGCGTTTCAATTAGAACTAAGTCTGACCTGTACCCCAAACGGGCCAATTCAGCTTTAACCCAATTGGCCTGCCATAACGCCAAATCACTCTTACGCGTTGCAATTCGAATACTTGTAGCTGTCATAACGCAGCCTTCAAAAACCTAAACACGTTCACTAAGTCCACTTTCTTTCAGAAACAACTTAGCAGCCTCAACCCCATAAGCTCGAGCTATTGCTCTTAAGCCTTTAACGGGTACATGGGCAAACTTATGTGCCAAACTTTTAGCATCATCTGGCGCTAAACTATCACCAAGTGTAGCAAGATACCAGTCTCTAAGCTGTTTAATTTCTGGCCCAATTTCTTTTTCAGCCCAATCATCTAAAGCCAAAGCCAGCTCAGCCTGAATTAGCTTATCTGCCTCGGCAAGCTTTGCAGAAAGTTCTTCACGGCGTAAATCGCCAGCTACCTGCAAAGTATCAACATCTAGCACTCGAACGCCCAGCTTTTGACAAGCAAGCGCATTCATATTTCTAGGAATACCCAAATCAACCACAAGCTCGAGTTTTGCTAGCTTTTTTAAGCTTGCTTCATTAAACAAGTCTTTTATGGGTGTGGCGGTCACCATGGCTCTTAAATTATGGCTTTGCTTTAAAAACTTGTCTAGGCTTTGATACTTACAATTGAGTTTAAGTGCTAGCTGCTTAGCTCTGTCTTCAGTTCGGTTAACAATCGTTACGTCGTACCCTAAGAAAGTTAAGGATTGCGCTGCTAGTGTTCCCATAGCACCTGAACCAATAACTGCTATGGCTTCATTAGGCTTAAGAAAGGCTTCTAGATCTTGCCTAGCTAAACTAAATAAAGATGTGTTCATGGGGGCTAAGTCAATATCTCGTCTGACTTTTTTAGCTATGCGTAAAGCTGTATCAAAAGCAAAAGATAAGCGTTTGTTTAATTGTTTTTGCTTATTAGCTTGCCTATGGGCTTCTCGTACTTGTTTCATGATTTGGTCTTCACCCGGATTAAGTGAATCTAAGGAAGATGCTATACGACTAAGTTGCTCTAGAGCAGCGTCACCAATGTAAACATACGGCTTTATGGTTTGGCCATCGGGGCTTAATTTGCGTCTTGCTTCTTCTACGCTCATGTGTTTTGGTAGACTCAAAACAGTATCCCAGCGATTACACGTCGCAATGCTTACAAAATGAGAGAAGCCTTGCGCTTTTATGCGCTCATCATCAAATGCTTGCCAAGCTTCTAAAGCTAAAGCGCCACCACGACGATGTGATACACCAATAAGAACAAGTCTTTCCACGAGAGTTAATGTTAGGTGAGTCAGCATTTGGGTTTGTCACTGAAGTGTCACTGTTCATACCTTAATTCAGACTACAGTGTCTTTTAAGTAAGCCTTTTTGGAGGGTCATAAAGCAAATAGAGTAAAGCCAATGTCCTAGCATTTTAGATGTCAAACTGGCTTTCAAATGAACAACTAGCCAAAGTCGATACTGTGTTTAATAGAACAACTGCTGTAACTTTTAAGTTATTAGACACTCTATTTTTTTACTCACTTCTATTCAAATGGGTTAAGCCACCGCGCTTTGCAAAACGATTAGCAGCGCGTTTAGCAATGAAAGTACCCCGTTTCATCGTTACATATAGCCTTTTACAGTTAAAACGTTTGCAGGATTTTAACTGCCGAACCAGCTAAGTAAAAACGAATGGGCTAAGTCGATGCTGTGTTAAAGATGAAAACTGCTATATCTGAAACGCACACTAAACAAATAGCGCTCATCCTTAAAGCCTAGACGCGTGTAAGAGTTCAGTGCTACTTCCCAAGGTAAACTGATTCGCGTAATCGTCGAACTTGGGCATGAAAGAGCAGCATGATTTTAGTTATTGAAGATTCTAAAACTCAAAGGGTAAAACTTCTACAAAGTCTTGAAGAAGCTGGCTATACTGATGTCAAAGAACTCGAAAGTGCTGAAGCTCTATTTAAATGCTTAAAACACGAAACAAACTGCTCGAGTATTAACCTAATACTTATCGACAATAACCTTCCAGGTATCTCTGGGACAGAAGCTGCTAAACGCTTAAAAAACAGTCCTAAATACAAAGATATTCCGATTATTATGCTGACAGCCAACGCTGACATGCACACACTCGAGCGTGCTTTTGATGTTGGTATTAATGATTATTTAACGAAGCCTTTTACGCGTATTGAGCTTTTTGCTCGTATTCAGTCGGCTTTAAGACTTAAGCAAGAAACTGATGCTCGTAAATTTCGTGAGCAGCAACTCAGGCAAAGTACAAGACAGCTTAAGCAAATGAATGCACGGCTTAGTCAAAAAGAACAAGAACTCTTAAAGCTAACCAAAGAGCTGAAAAAAATGAGTCGGGTATTTAAGTTGCAGTCTCAGCAAGATGGTTTGACGGGTCTGGCTAACCGTCGCTATTTTGATCAAACCATACGTAAACTTTGGGATAAGGCTTTTCAGCTCGAAACCCCTTTATCAATGATTGTTTTAGATGTTGATGCATTCAAACGTTATAACGATACTTATGGCCACTCTAAAGGCGATGAATGTCTGGTGGCAGTTGCTAAAACGCTCAGCAATAATTTTCCTAGCACTCTAGGCTTCGTCGCTCGCTATGGCGGTGAAGAGTTTGTCATTTCATTGCCTGATGTAAGTTTAAAAAGAGCAACAAGCTTAGCTGAGAAAATACGAAAAGACATTATGACATTAGC
>CAYGTA010000028.1:0-19944 GCA_964352605.1 uncultured bacterium
TAAGCAGACCTTTTAAATAAATGGGCACAAATTTGTAAATTTGTGCCCATTGTTCTATTTGCCCTTAGCGTTGTAGCAGTCTAAAGGGAAATGGCTACAGCAATTTAGCGCCTTGGGTTTGCCTCACTTAGCTAAGTTTCAAGACTCGAGGCTTTTATGGCATCTACTCTCTGTAGGGTGGTAGAGCCTTTTCACCAAATACTTGTGCTGCTAAAGCGTAAATTTGATCTGGGTCTAAGCCTTGCCCAAGATAGGTTTCGTTAGCCCTCCAAATTTCAACATGAGGGTGAGGGCCTTCTTGATTACCAAGGGCTGCTTCTGAAGTACCAGAGTTTCCTGTTTCACCAATTTTTTGACCTTGCTGCGCAATAGCGCCAACTCGAACCCCTTCAGGAATCGCTGATAAATGTGCGTAGCGGGATACAAAGCCCCCAACATGCTCAATCCAGACTTGTCTACCTCTTAATTTATCAAGCAGTTCAGGTGGTGTAATGACACTGTTTTTAGAAGCAGCAATAATCTGATCGTATTCTTCTAAACTAAGTTCAACATAATCATGATCTGCCCTAATGACCGTACCTGTAGCAACCGAAACAATAGGGGTACCATAAACAATGGGAACGCTTACCACACCACTGTAAAAATCAAAGCCTTCATGTGTACCGTTACGGTAAAAGCGTGGTGCCCCTGGTAGGTGAGAAGAACGCGAGCTAATGGTGGCACCCTCTACCGGTACTATATAGCCAACTGGCCAATTAGAATCAATACCTGTAGCAACCCATTTTTCCAAATTACGAAATAAAGGTGATGCTCGCACGGTTATACCCGCCAGATCTGTAACACTTTGACCTTCTGCGTTACGTGCAGCAGGGTCAGCACCTGCGTTAAGCAGCAAGTAAGGAACAGCTAACGCTTCGGTATCTTTAGCGGCAAACATGAGGGCTGTCCAACCATCTGCCGTCGTGGCATTTACATTTGCACCTGCTCTAATTAAACTTGTTAACAGTTGCGTGTCATTTGAGGTGCTGGCTGCCACCATTAAGGGCGTTTGCCCTATTTCATTAACTGCATTTACATTTGCACCCTCTGCAATTTTTTGAATTAGGCCTGCTCTATCACCCGCAGCTAGTGAAGCAAAAATATCAGCGTCAAGCTTCTGCGCTTGATTTGCCGAAGAATTAAAAGAAATATTAGGTAATTTAATAAAGTTAAACTGCCATAACGCAACAACAGCAGCCATAACAAACAAAACTAAGAAGAAGAATCTACGCATGCCTACTACCTTATTAAAGTTTGGTGTATAAACGATTAGAATTTAACAATCACACTGAAGTAATAAGCGCCACATGCTAGCTCATATAGCAGTTTTTAAGTTAAATACACCATCGACTTAGCACATCTGTTTTCACTCAGCCAGTTCGGCATTTAAAACAAGGTAAGCGTTTTAAATGCAAAAGGCTATAGCGGGCGCTTAATCGATTTATTTCTCATTTTATAGGATAGATCTTGTTAGGTATTTAAGCTACCTTAGCTCCAGTGATTACAGGCATCATTTAATAATGCAGCCATTTATAAACTACTATCCATAAACAAGCATTCATAGAAGTAAGACTTACGTTAGAGAGCTCACATAGACTGTTTCATTGAAGTTAGTACTTCAATGATTGACCTATTTCCCTTCAAATAAAGGAATGCATCCTCCTTTATTTGATACAGAAGGACTTAAGCCTCCTTCTACTTCTCCTTCAGAGGTATCTTATTAAAGGTACCTCTACTTTTTTAGCCAAACAAACCGTATGATACGCGAATGAAAAAACTCAGCCTACGCGAAAAAGCAGCCTACGGTGTTGCTGACATAGGCGCATCTCTAACTTATGTCGGCATAAACACATGGCTACTTTACTTCTTAATAAACATTGTCAAACTCGAGCCTTTTTTGGCAGGCACTGTCTTTTTGGCAGGTAGAGTCATTGACGCTGTCTTAGATCCTTTAATGGGCGTCTGGTCAGATAGGCTTAAACCCAGATTTGGTAGAAAAAGATTTATTTTGTGGGGCGCAGTTCCTTTGGGTTTATCTTTTGCTCTGTTATGGCTTAACCCTGAAGGCTCACAACTTGCGAAATTCTTGAGTTCTCTTACTTTACTCAGTATTTTTTCTGCTTGCTACACCCTTGTCTCTGTACCTTACATGGCGCTCACGCCAGAAATTGCACCTGACTATAATGAGCGCACCAGCTTAACGAGCATGCGTGCTGGCTTTGGTACCTTTGCCAGTCTCATTGCAGTAGCTGCCCCACCTCTTATTATTGTGGCCTTAAGTGGCGTTAGTGATTTAAATCAAAGTTCAAACTCGAGCTGGCTGGGTATGGGTTTAATTTTTGGCGTGATTGCTGCTTTAGCGTATTTGATTATGGCGTTTAATGTTAATGAACCTAAAGCTGCAGCTTCAAAACATGCTCAGGCGCGAACAGCTAAGCTTTCTTTTGTAGCTGAGTACCGCTCGGCCTTTAGTATTTACGGGTTTAAGAGCATCTTTTTGCTTTTTATTATTGTCACGATTGGGCTTATGGTGATTAACTCCATTTTGCCTTTCTTCTTAGAATCTAATTTGCGTATTGCAGCTGAGCAGCAGTCTATTGTGTTGGGTTCTTTGTTTGGCACCGCTATTCTTACGCTGCCTTTATGGGCAAAATTAGCAGCTCTGCTCGGTAAACGCATAGCTTTAGCTCTTGGCTTAGGTATATTTGCCTTATCTACCACACTACTTGTGGCCTTTTCACCGTCAGGTGGCGTATCTGCTTATCTTATTATCATGACTGTCTTAGCAGGCACAGGCTTATCGGCTGTTATTTTGTTTCCTTGGGCTATGCTGCCTGACGTTGTTGAGTTTGATGAACTGCAAACAGGTCGCCGTCGTGAAGGTCTTGTCTATGCCCTTTTTACCTTTGGTCAAAAAATAGCAGGCTCTATAGGTGTATTTTCAAATGCGCTGGTTGCGAGTCTTTTTGGTTATCAGCAAGGACTAAGTGAACAAGCCCCAAAAACCCTGCAAGCTATTGCCTTTATGGCAGGACCCGCTGCTGCCATTATTTTTGTGATTGCTATTTTTGTAACTATGCGCTTTCCTATAACAAAAGAAAAACATCAAGAAGTAAGAACTAAATTAGCCTCTAACCCGCAGCTATAACTGGTTTGCTAAAAACGCTTCAACCTCAGCTAGCTTAGGCATAGCCGCTGAACAACCATGCCGACTGACAACAATAGCGCCACAAGCGTTCGCAAAGCGAGCCGACTCTATAAAGCTCGAGTTGTTTAACTGACTGTAAATAAAGCCACTGGCAAACGCATCCCCTGCACCTACGGTATTAATAACCTCAACCTTAAAGCCTGCAACAGTTACGGTCTCTTGACCTTTACTAAAAATCGAAACCCCCTTAGCACCGCGCTTGAGTACCCATATATTTGGAAAATGGGGCTTGTTTAGCTGACTAGCAAGGCTCTGCTCGAGTTGCTCTATTTGAGCTTCATTTAAAGCTTTAATAACTGTACTGTTAGCCTCATTGCTATTATTAAGCAAGGCTGCGTAAGCCTCTTCTTCAGTTGCAATGACTGTCGTTACAAAAGGCAATAAAGCACGTATGCTTAAACCATAACCCTTGGGGTCATGCCACTGGTCAGGTCGCAAATCTAAATCAATAAAAACTTTAGCAGCCGCTTCTTTGGCACGCTCAGCCGCTACAAAGGTAGCATCTCGCCTAGCTCCCCTAGCTAAGCCTGTACCTGAGACAAGTAACGCTCGAGTCTTCCTAAAGTCAATACTTAGAACATCATCTATGCTTAGGTTTATATCTGCTGGGTTTTCACGGTAAAAAGTTAACGGGAAGCTCGCTGGTGGCTCTACCCCTACCACTGCTAAGCCTGTGCGGCCTTCTTTTCGGTACACATAATTTGTAGCAACCTTTTCTTTTTTTAGGTAACTTAAGACAAAGTCACCAACTTTATCTTGCCCTATGCCAGTAATTAAGGCAGCGTTTAGCCCTAAACGGCTGGTTCCTATTGCAACATTGCTGGGGCTCCCCCCCACACTGGTACTAAAACTAAGAATCTCTTCAAAGGCAGCGCCTACTTGTTCTGAAAACAAATCCATAGAGACGCGGCCCATAGCGATTAAATCATGCATAAGACTACCTTCATAATTTAGGTTTTATAGCTTTAGTAGCAATATAGCTAGGAAAAAAATCTGCTTTAGGGCTAGTATCTTCTTCACGATAAGTTTCAAACAAAGCTGCCAACATAAAGCCTGCTTTAAGCTGCCCACCCACTTGGCTTTCTAACGAATGGCTATACTCAGCAGCTTCACCTTGCTTACGCAACCACGCTTCCCCGTAGCTTTCTAAACTTGAAAATGGCAAGCTATGCTTAACCTCTAAACGCCCTTCATCTTCTGCTTGCCAATCAAAAATATACTCCATAGGGTTAAGAAAGCCCGCCAGCAAAACTCCCCCCGGCTTGAGCACCCGAAAACACTCGAGCCATACGGTTTCTACATCTGGAATAAAAAGATTAGAGCAAGGGTGAAAAATAAGGTCAAAGCTTTCATTATCAAATCTCGCTAAACTACGCATGTCACCCTCTTCTGTGCGTATACGTAAGCGCTCTCGTTCAGCAACAAAACTGTCTAACTCGAGTTGTTTAGGTGAGTTATCAAAAGAAGTTACCTGTGCGCCTGCTGCTGCCAAAATAGGTACTTGTTGACCGCCTCCTGACGCTAAGCAAAGTACTTCTTTGTCTTTTAAATCGCCAAACCAGTCTTTGGGTACAGGTTTCGATTCGGTTAAATAAACACTCCAGTTGCCTTTTTTGGCTGCGGCTATCTCTTCTGCGCTAACAGCTGTGCTCCAGCGATCACCTTGCTCAGCCCAATCGTTCCAGACAATCTTATTGTGTTCACGTATATTCATATATTCTGTTTTTGACCTGTGCTTAAGGCGCGAAGAGCCGCCTCAGCAAGTACAAGAGCACGTTCGCCATCTTCCCCATTCACTTCAGATGCCACCTTGCCAAGAACCACATCAATAAAATGATTAAGCTCTGCAGCGTAAGCTTCTTGGTAACGCTCCAAAAAGAAATACAGGGGCTTTTGGCTACTTACACCTTCAGCCGTACTTTTAACAAGGGTAGATTCAGCTACATTTTCAGCTTGCAGCATGCCATGCTCACCATGCACTTCAATACGCTGATCATAGCCGTAGCTCGCCCGACGGCTATTCGTTATAACAGCCAGAGCGCCACTGGCAAACTCTAAAGTCACAATAGCTGTGTCAACATCACCTGCTTCGCCAATAGCTTTATCTACAATTGCGCTACCACTTGCACTGACAGCCACAGGGGTATCATTCATAAGCCAGCAAGCCATATCAAAATCATGAATCATCATGTCACGGTACAAGCCACCTGACACTTTTATGTAATCAATAGGAGGTGGCCCAGGGTCACGAGAGCTAATTTGCAACAGCTCAGCCTTACCAATTTCACCCGCATCAAGCGCATCTTTAACAGCTCTAAAGTTTTTATCAAAGCGACGATTAAAACCTACAAAAAGCTGCGCACTATTTTCTTTAACGATGCTCAGGCATTCTTGAACTCGAGCTAAACTCAAGTCAATTGGTTTTTCGCAAAAAATTGCCTTACCAGTCTTAGCTGCTTTTTCAATTAAATCAGCATGGGTGTTGGTTGCTGAGCAAATCAAAATAGCAGGGATGCTTTTATCTTGAAAGACTTCTTCTTCGCTCATAACTTTTGCGCCATACTTCTCTGCTAAAGCTCGAGCTGAGGGTTCATGCACATCCACTATGCCTACTAATTGAACAGATTCATTTGCTTGGATGGTGGCAGCATGTACTTTACCTATGCGGCCTGCGCCAAAAAGAACCAAATTAATCATACCTACTCCTAGAAATTAAACGAACTATTTAACCATTTTTTAAAACCATAGCGACTTAAAAACTAACATCTTAATCAGTCTTGAATCTCGCATCGCTCCAAGCTTCTGGATTCACAAGATGTGCTGGCTTTTCACCTTTTAAGACCTGAATTGCTTGAAAGAGTGCGCCTTCAAAAAGACGTACCTTTCCTTCAGGCGTCGCCGAAGAAACATGAGGGGTAAGCACAACATTATCCATAGCTAACAAAGGATTATCAGGCAAAGCAGGTTCAGGGTCTGTAACGTCTAGACCGGCACCAAACAAATGACCCGTTTCTAGGGATTCAATAAGCGCAGCCTCATCAACCAAAGGTCCCCTACCCGCATTAATAAAAATGCTGCCTGCCTTCATTTGGGCAAAGCGCTCTTTATTCATAAACTTATAAGTATCATCATTTAAAGGCGGATGAATACTCACAATATCAGCAGACGCTAGCAGTTCAGTCAGATCATTCATTAAGCGAACCCCATGTTCATGAGCTAACTCAGCAGACACAAACGGATCAAGCGTCAAAACCTGCATACCAAAAGCTCGAGCCATTTTAGCAACCAGCTTTGCGATACGTCCAAAGCCAACTAAGCCTAAGGTTTTGCCCTTTAGCTCCATGCTGTTATGCCTTGCGTAATAGTTACCTTCTGCGTTTCGTAAGCGCATTTCTGATTGTTTAACATTTTTAGCAACTGCCAAAATAAGCATAAAGGTTTGTTCGGCTGTAGGTACACTTGGGCCGTCAGGTACATTGGTGACCAAAATACTGCGCTTGCTAGCTGCTGCAACATCAACATTGTTATAACCAATACCCGATCTTGCAATGATTTTTAAGTCAGGGCAGCTATCCATTAGAGCAGCATCAAAGCTTATAAGACCCGCAACAATAGCGTTGGCTTGGCTTATGTCGCCCAACACATTCTGAGGTGTTTGACCTTCTGCACCTAATAAGCGAAAGCCTTCTACTTGTTGCTTATAGCCTTCTAACATAGGGCGTTCAAACCATACTGTCTTCATCATTTATTTATCCTTATCTTGTCGGTAACCCATGCTATAAGAAAGTTCTTTACTTGCTTCTAAAACCATTGTTACATAGTCTGGTATGCGCTCTAAGGTCATGCGAACGGTAGGACCTGAAATACCAATACAGGCGACAACCGCTTCTGACTGGTCATACACAGGAGCAGCAAGACAGCGTACACCTTCGGTATTCTCTTCATCATCATAAGCGTAGCCTTGTTGTCTTATTTCTTCTAAATGAAGCCTAAATTTACCATGATTAGAAATGGTTCTGGGTGTTAACTGCGGCAGTTCTCTAGGTATCTCTAAATCTGTAAACGCAAATAAACATTTACCAACTGCAGTACAGTGAGGCAACTCTACGCGCCCTAACCCCCCACTTACTCGCAATGAAGATGCTGATTCAACATCATCAATAATAAGGGCCTGACCTTGAGCAACAATAGCTGTGTGAGCGCACTCACCACTTAGTTTCATAAGTTGATACAAAAACGGTCTTGCTAAATCTCGTAAGACTGTTTTGCTACCTGCAGGCGCAGCTGTGCTCATTTTTGGACCCAAAATATAAGCTCGTGATTCGTTATGGCGTTGCACATAGCCGTAACTACTTAGCGTTTGCAAAAGTCGTGAAGCACTACTTTTATTTACTTTAAGAATATCTGCCACATCTGTAACAGCAATACAACGTTGATCTTCTGGGCGCATATTTGCCTCTAGAAGCTGATCAAGAATTTGTAGCCCTTTTGCTAAGGCTTTAACTTCGTTCATGTTCTCCATAATCCTTGAGTTGCGTCTGACGCAACAAAAAATACTTCTGGCCTCAAATTAAGCTTTAATTAACCCATATTACATGCAAAGTTGCTCAAAACACAACCAATAATACCAAAGTTGCGCTTTAAGCAACTTTGGTATTGACAAACTTTTTCAAGACTGTGTATAGTCATTTAACTCAAGTCAAATACTCTTTTTTTGCTAGCTCGCAGCACAATCATGCTGAATTTCTAGCGAACTACGGTTGTCCTTGACGAGAGTATTTCGAACTAAGGAAAGGAAAACCCTTAATGAAAAAACTTTTCATTCTTATCTTTGCTGTAGCTGCTTTAGGTGCTGGCTTCAGCTTCGCCCAACCCGCTCGAGCTGACTTAGACATTGCTGTCGTCGCTCACGGTGGATCAAACAACCCTTTCTGGGTCGTTGTATTCAACGCTGTTAATGACGCTTGTGCTGACTTTGGCGTAAGCTGCACTTACGACGCACCAGACACATTTGACTTGCCTCTTATGGCACAAATGATTGACGCAGCTGTTGCTCGTCAACCTGACGCACTCATCGTTTCACTTCCAGATATAGCCACACTAGGTGAGCCTATCGAAAGAGCCATCGAACTTGGCATTCCTGTATTCTCAATTAACTCAGGTAGTGACATCTTCGAGAGCGTTGGCG
This sequence comes from uncultured bacterium, assembly GCA_964352605.1. Taxonomy (GTDB): domain Bacteria; phylum Deinococcota; class Deinococci; order Deinococcales; family Trueperaceae; genus JAHEBB01. Next base: position 8,436 of record CAYGTA010000028.1, read on the forward strand.
TTTTACGTCACGTTGGTCAAACTGAGTACGAAGCTGGACTTGGTGCTGGTGAGCGTTTAGCAGCAGCAGGCGGAACCCAAGGTGTTTGCGTATCTCATGAGCAAGGCAACTTAGCTCTTGACGAGCGCTGCCGTGGCTTTGCTGACGGCTTTGGTGGCCCTGTAGAAGTTATTGCTTCAACTACTTCAGACGACGCTGAACTTTACTCACTTATGGACAGCTACCTTGGTAACAACCCAGACACCAACGCTATCTTAGCTGTTGGTCCTCAACCAGGCGAGCCTGCCATTCGTGTTCTTGAAGATCGTGGCTTAGACGGCCAAGTTGCACTTGGTGCATTTGATCTTTCACCCATCATGATCGAAGCTGTACAACGCGGTACCATGAGCTTCTTAATTGACCAGCAGCAGTACCTCCAAGGCTACCTTGGCGTACAAACTGCCGTTCTTTACGCTCAATACGGCCTTCTAGGTGGCAACAAAGTCATTCTTACAGGTCCTGGTTTCGTAGATGCTAGCAACGCTGATCAAGTTCTTGATTTAGCTGCCAAAGGCATTCGCTAAACCTCTATAGCTTATTAGTAATAAAGTACATCCATACGCATTACTAATTTGCAGTAGAGATAGGGAGTTAGATAAACCATCTAACTCCCTATCTTCTTGCTACCCCTATTTTACTTACCTTTATTCTTAAACCTTATATACACTACCTAAACACCACTAAAACTCGAGCTAATTTGAAAGGAGCTTATTTTGGCAACTACATCCACACCTAGCACGGATGAACGTATACAAGAAATCAGCTGGTTTAATCGCCTACTTAGCCGCCCAGAATTTGGAGCTTTAGCAGGCGCACTACTGGTTTTTGTTATGTTCACCGTTTTCGCATGGGACAGCGCCTCAAATACATCAGGTTTTTTAGGCTGGCGTGCTGTTACCACTTGGCTTAAATTCTCAGCCGAAATTGGCATCATTGGCATAGGCGCAACCCTGCTCATGATTGGCGGCGAATTTGACCTTTCAGTAGGCTCAATCATTGGTTTAACCAGTCTTATATTACTAGCACCCATCGTGCTTTACGGCTGGGCCCCTTGGCAAGCCATATTACTAACCTTCGCCGTTGCTGTTTTACTAGGCTGGATTAACGGCACGCTTGTAAACGCAACAGGCCTACCCTCCTTTATTGTTACACTCGCTTTCCTTTACATATATAGAGGTATGACTCTCGTCATAACTCGAGCGTTAACAGGCGGCGCAACTCGAGTTGACATTCAGGCACTTGTAGGTCAAAACGGTATTGAGAATGTACCTTTAGCTAGGGAATTTATTCGTAATGATTGGCTTGCTCAGCTTTTTTCAGGTCAGGTTTGGCTTAGCCCTAAACTTGCTAGCTTTTTAGGCAACATTGGCATTATTCCTATGCAAACTCGCAATGTTCTTGATGTCACAACGGGTCAACGTACACCTGTGAATTTACCGATTATAGATGGCATTCCGGTAGCTGTTGGCTGGTGGATTATTCTTGCTATCTTGGCTATCATTTTGCTACAAAGAACTCAGTTAGGTAACTGGATTTTTGGTACGGGTGGCCACACAGAATCTGCTCGTAATATGGGTGTTCCTACCAATCGTGTTAAAGTACTCCTTTTTATGGGTACAGCTATTTGCGGTACCATTCTTTCTACCTTACAAGTCTTTGAGGCAGGTTCATCTGAAGTGCTTCGTGGTCAACTCAAAGAGTTCGAGGCCATCATTGTGGCAGTTATTGGCGGTACCCTCTTAACGGGTGGTTATGGCTCAGTAGCAGGAGCCTTCTGGGGTGCTCTTATTTACGGCATGATTGCTAGAGGGGTAGAAATTGTTCGCTGGATGCCTAACGACTGGTTCCGAATTTTCTTAGGAGTAGGCTTACTTGCAGCGGTACTTTTTAACACGTATATTCGTAAACGTGCAACGGAGGCAAAATAATGGCTGCTTTAGTTGAACTACAAGATATTGTAAAAACGTTTGGCTCAGTTATTGCACTTAACGGTGTAACCACATCTGTTGATAAAGGTCAGGTTCTTTGTTTGCTAGGTGATAACGGCGCGGGCAAATCAACCCTCATTAAGACACTATCTGGTGTACATACACCAACCAAGGGTCAAATTTTAATAGAAGGTAAACCTGTTACTTTTAAATCTCCACGTGACGCACAAAGATACGGCATCGCCACTGTACACCAGCATCTAAGCATTCAACCTCTCATGAGTGTAAGCCGAAACTTCTTTATGGGACAAGAACCCACCAGTAATCAAAACTGGCTTGGTCCCTTAAATATCATCAGAAAAGAATTCTCAGACAAAACCGCTAAAGAAGAAATGGCCAAAATGGGCATTGATATACGTGACCCCAACCAAGTGGTGGGCACCATGTCAGGCGGAGAACGTCAAGTACTTGCGATTGCCAGAGCTATTTACTTTGGTGCCAAAGTACTTATTTTAGATGAACCCACCGCAGCACTAGGTGTAAAGCAAGCAGGTGTGGTGCTTAAATATATCGCTCAGGTACGTGCAAAAGGCTTAGCTGTTGTATTTATTACGCATAACGTTCACCATGCCTATCCTGTTGCTGACAAATTCACTATTTTAAAACGCGGTCAGTCTTACGGAACCTTTATGAAAGAAGAAGTCAGCCGTGAAGATGTACTTGCCATGATGGCAGGTAAAGAAGAACTCGAAGCACTAGAGGCTGAACTTAAAGAGTTTGAACGCTCAGACACCGTACCTGCCAGCGAACTAGAAGCAGGCGCCGCCGCACAAAGAGCCATTCAGGAGTCTCAGTAAAAAATAGTTACATTAAGAGTGAATTTGTTCACTCTTAATGTTCCTGCTTAAGCTTTAAATCAGCCTATGTTTTGTTTTTGCCCTTTACAAAAAATCCTTATACTTAATCGCTACAGTGCCTTTTACACACTACTAGGTGAGCTCGATAGAACAGGCTAGCTATCGCGGGTTAAGCTTAAAAAGATACCCTCTAAGCTTAACCCTTCACCCTTGATGCTCTATCAGATTGAACTCAAGCTAATCTCCATCATTCAAAAAGGAAAACAACTAATGAACGCGTTAAATATAGCCATGATTGGCGCAGGACGCATGGGGCAAACCCACGCAGATGTACTCAAAACCCTAAACGAAGTCAGCATAACAGACGTTGTTGACTTCTCAGCCGAACATGCCAAAAAAGCAGCCGACAAACTAAACGCTCGAGTGCGTAGTTTAGAAGATGTCTTGGCTGATAAGACGGTGGGTGCGGTTTTCATTACGACACCCACAGCTACACATGCAGATGTGATTACGCAGTGTGCTAGGGCAGGTAAAGCGATTTTTGTTGAGAAGCCTGTTGCGCACACGCTTGAAGCTGCTCAGCAAGTTGTTGATGTCATTAAAGAGACAGGTGTTCCTTGCCAAGTGGGCTTTCAGCGTCGCTTTGACCCTGCTTATATTGAGGTTAAAAAGCGTGTTGAGGCGGGTGAGCTTGGGCGTATTGAAAACTTTCGTGCGGTGAGTCGTGATCCTTTTCAACCGCCAACAAGTTACTTAGCTACGTGCGGTGGCATGCTGGTTGATCTTGGTATTCATGATTTTGATAGTGCGCGCTTTTTTTGTGGTGAGGTTGAAGAGGTTTACGCAACAGGGACCACGGTGCGTAGTAAAGAGCTTGAAGAGATTAACTTTAAGAATCTTGCTGTTGTTACTTTAAAGTTTAAAAACGGTGCTATTGGCATGATGGAAAATGCACTTAACACAAGTTATGGCTATGAGATTATTTGTGACATCTTGGGGGAAAAGGGTAAGTATCACTTGCAAAAAGATAAGCAGCTTAATCTTGAATTTTGGAGCTCTCAGGGTGTGATTCATGATTACCCGGGTCACTTTGACCAACGTTTCCCAGAAGCTTACGCAAATGAAGTCATTTCTTTTGCCCAAAATGTTTTTGCTGGTAAAGCTGTTGGCCCAACTGTTGAAGATGCCTTGGAAAGCTCAAGGTTAGCCCTTGCTGCGCATCATTCATTAGAAACAGGTGAAGTTGTAAAAGTTCAGGAGTTTGGAAGCTAGCCATTTGGCGCATTAGTAGTTTCGTGTTCCTAAGCAACTGAAACGCTAATTGGAGGTACATTTTGAAAACAGAACGTTTAACGGTTGCTCAAGCCATCGTCAAATTTTTAGCTGTTCAGTACAGCGAGTTTGAAGCTAAAGAGCAGCGACTTATCACAGGCATGTGGGGTATTCAGGGTCATGGCAATGTACCGGGTTTAGGGCAAGCCATGCAGGAGTACGGGCTTGCTAGTGACATGCCTTTTTATCGCCCACAAAATGAACAGGCGCAAGTTCACACGGCAACAGCTTATGCGCGTCATATGAATCGTTTAAGTACGATGGCAGTTACCGCGTCTGTTGGACCTGGTAGTAGCAATATGCTTACAGGTGCGGCCTTAGCTACAGTCAACCGCATTCCTGTTTTGCTTTTACCAAGTGATTACTTCGCAAATCGCATTCCTGACCCTGTTTTACAGCAAGTAGAGCACCCAAGTGAACACGACCTGAGTGTGAACGATATGTTTCGTCCGGTAAGTCGTTTCTTTACGCGTATTTCAAGACCCGATCAGCTTATGCACGCCTTACCTGAAGCCATGCGTGTACTCACTGACCCTGTTGAAACAGGTGCGGTAACCATTAGTTTGCCTGAAGATGTTCAAACTGAGGCTTATGACTACCCTGTGGCTATGTTTGAAAAGCGTGTATGGCGCATTCGTAGGCCATTAGCTGAACCTGAAGCCATTGCAGAAGCTGTCAAGCTACTCAAAAAAGCAAAACGCCCCATGATCGTCATGGGGGGTGGAGTAAAATACGCGCAAGCCAGCGCTGAGCTTGCTGACTTTGCAGAGCGTTTTGGTATTCCTGTTACCGAAACCCAAGCGGGTAAAGGCGGTATTCCTTGGAATCATCCTATGAATATGGGCAATGTCGGGTCATTAGCTGGCTCAGCAGCAAGTCAGGTCGCAAACCAAGCCGATGTCGTACTAGCAGTTGGAACACGTTTAGCTGACTTTACAACCGGCTCAAAAACCTTTGTTGCACCCACAACCGAAATTATTGGTCTAAACGTCACCCCCATGGACGCTTACAAACTTTTTGCCCTACCGCTTGTAGCAGATGCCAAACGTGGTTTAAATGCACTACAAAAAGCCTTAGAAGAAGCAAGCTATGAAGGCTCGAGTACTAGCTATCAAACAGAGGTCGCTAAATATAAGGCTGATTGGGATGCGCTGGTTGATGAGATTAAGCGGGTTAAAGAACCTCATAATCTTTCTCAGGGTGAAGTTTTGGGTATGACGAATGATGTCTTTGGGGGTGACGCAGTTGTAATTAACGCAGCGGGTAGCATTCCTGGTGAAATTCCTAAACTTTGGCGCCCTACGCACCCGACAAGTTATCACCTTGAGTATGGCTTTTCTTGTATGGGTTATGAGATTCCTGCGGGTATTGGTGTGCGCTTAGCTGATAGTGAACGGGATGTTGTAGTCTTTATTGGTGATGGTAGTTATCTTATGATGAATAGTGAAATTGTGACTGCCGTAGTTGAAAACATGAACCTCACGATTATTGTTGTTGATAACCATGGCTATCAGAGTATTCATGGTTTACAGCAAAGTATGGGTACACCGCATTTTGGTTTAGAGCTAAGGCATCGTAATGAAAAGAATTTACTAGACGGAAACTATGTCAAAGTAGATTACGCTAAGCATGCTGAAGCCATGGGTGCGCACGCTGTTTACACTAACAACCAAGCTGACTATCAGAAGGCTTTGGAATATGCCAAAGCAAACAAAGGCGTTAATGTCATTGTTGTTGAAGTAGACCCAACTAAGCGCGTTGGCTCTTATGACTTTGGTGGCTGGTGGGACTGCCCGCCGCCAGAAGTTAGCAATCAGCCTGCCGTAAATGCTGCAAGGGCTGCATATGAAGAAGACAGAAAAAAACAACTTAAGTACAAATAGCAGTTCAGCTAGTCACCTAAAAAAGACTAGCTGAGCCCCTAAAGAATAAAAAATAATGGATAGTAAGGATTCATTGTATGGCTAAGTACACCATAGGTAACGCACCCTGCTCTTGGGGAACCATTGAAAATACTGAGGGCGACACAGGCATTGACTACGCTCAAATGCTAAACGAACTCAGTCAAGCTGGTTTTACAGCCACCGAACTCGGTGACTGGGGTTTTATGCCAACCGACCCTACACAATTACGTGAAGCATTAAGTAGCAGAAGCTTAGCGCTTACAGGCTCTTGGGTTACAGTTCGTCTTTTTGAAGAAGCTGCACATGAGGCTGGGGTTGAGCAGGCTGTTAAAGTTGCTAAACTTTTGGCAGAAGTGGGTGGCCCTAATTGCACTATTAATATTGGTGATGATCACTCTACCGTGCATGAGCGTCATTACAATACAGGTCGCATAAAAACTGAGCATGCTTTAAGTGATGAGGGGTGGCAAATTTACATTAAGGGTGCTCACCGTGTGGCTAAAGCAGTGAGAGAAGCTACAGGCTTACGCTCTGCCTTGCATCCGCATGGCTCAACTTATGTTGAAACACCTGCTGAGATTGATAAGTTCTTAAGCTTAAGTGACCCTGAGCTGATTGGCATTGTCTTTGATACAGGGCATTACATGCTTGGTGGCGGCAATCCAGCCGAAGGCATTCGTAACTATGCAGATCGCATTTGGCTTATGCATTTTAAAGACTTCAACCCCACTGTTGTACAAGACGCCATAAAAAACAACTGGAACTATCAGGATATGATTGGTGCAGGGGTGTTTAGTGACCTAGGCACAGGTAAGGTTGATTTTACTGAAGTCCTTAAAGCCCTAAACGACATTAACTACACAGGCCCGATCATTGTTGAGCAAGACGTACTACCCGGTATGGGCTCACCCCTTGATAATGCAAAAAGAAATCGTCAATACTTAGCAACAATAGGTTTGTAAGTAAACATTCAGAGACTCGAAGATTAGACTTAAATCTTCACATTTATTTTCGGAGGAAAAATCATGGCAAGTAGCGCAGAACAACTCTTAAATTTTGTTAACGGAGAATGGGTTAACTCAAAAACAGGTAACACTGTAAATGTCTTTAACCCAGCAACCGCAGACATTATCGCAGTAGCCCCCCTATCAGCCGCACAAGAAGTTGATCAAGCAGTCGAAGCAGCCCACAACGCCTACCTAGAATGGCGCCAAGTACCCGTAGTAGACCGCATAAAACCCCTCTTCAAACTACGCGAACTACTCATAGAACACCTAGACGAACTCTCAAAAACCATCACACTCGAGTGTGGTAAGACGTTTGCTGAGAGTAAAGGTGAGTGGCAGCGTGGTTTAGAGAATATTGAGGTTGCGTGCGGCATGCCTGTACTTATGCAGGGCTATAACAATGAGGATATTGCGCGCGGTATTGATGAGCATATGTTCCGTCAGCCTCTTGGTGTTTGTGCAGCCATTACGCCTTTTAACTTTCCTGGCATGATTCCTTTGTGGTTCTTGCCTTACGCTGTGGCTACAGGTAATAGTTTTCTACTTAAGCCGAGCGAAAAAGTACCTATGACCACGCAGTACTTGTTTAGGCTTTTAGATGAAGCTGGTTTTCCTAAAGGTGTGGTTAGCTTAATTAATGGTGGTAAAGATACCGTTAATGCTGTTTTAGATCACCCTAAAGTGCGCGCTGTTTCGTTTGTAGGCTCAACCCCTGTAGCTAAGTACATTTATAGTCGCGCGACTGCTAACGGCAAGCGTGCCCAGTGCCAAGGTGGCGCTAAAAACCCAGCTGTGGTACTACCTGACGCTGATATGGAGATGGCCACACGCATTCTTGCAGATAGTGCCTTTGGCTGTGCAGGTCAACGCTGCTTAGCAACTTCAGTTGCCATTACGGTAGGTGAAGCTCAAAAAGAATTCACGGAACGCATTATTGCAGATGCCGCAAGTCGCACTACAGGCTTTGGTCTTAATGATGGTGTCAAAATGGGCCCTGTGATTGATGAATTAAGCAAAGAGCGCATAGAAGGCTTAATTGCAAAGGGTGCCAGCGAAGGTGGCGACTTACTGGTTGATGGTCGCGGTAAAAAAGTAACAGGCGATGACTTTGCCAATGGTTACTTCTTACACCCAACCGTTATGGGTAACGTAAACCCTTCAGCTACACTCGCAACCACCGAAGTCTTTGGCCCTGTTCTAAGCATGATGCATGTCAACACCGTTGAAGATGCCATTGCCCTTGTCAATGACCGTCCTTTTGGTAACCAAGCTTGTCTATTTACATCTAGTGGCTCAGCCGCACGTGAATTCAGAAACAAAGTAGATGCCGGTAACATCGGCATAAACTTAGGTGTAGCTGCACCCATGGCCATGTTCCCTTTTAGTGGCTGGAATGACAGCTTCTTTGGTGACCTGCATGCCCAAGGCAGACACGGCGTAGAGTTCTACACACAAACCAAAGTTGTTGTCGAAAGATGGCCAAAAGAATGGAGTCGTCAGTTTTAAGTTGACACTAGGCAGTAGGCGAAAAAACAATTTGAATTGTCTACTGCCTAGCAGCTACTGACTCCAAAACTATGAACTATGATTTAATAACTATGGGGCGCTCGAGTATCGACCTTTACTCAAATGATGTTGGTGCTAAATTTGAAGATATAACAAGCTTTGCTGCTTATGTGGGGGGTAGCCCTACCAATATTGCAGTTGGCACCAAACGCTTAGGCTTAAATGTTGCTTTACTTACCGCTGTTGGTCAAGACAAAGTAGGTGACTTTATACTGCACTTTCTTAAAAAAGAAGGCGTGGAAACCTCTTTCATACCCACCAAAGCAAGCAAACGCTCGAGTGCTGTGGTTTTGGGTATTGAGGATGATTCTTTTCCGCTTGTTTATTATCGTGATAATTGTGCTGATATTGCTTTAACGATTGATGATGTGATTGCCACGCCTATAGCGAGTGCCAGAGCGCTGCAAATTGGGGGTACTAATCTTTCTAAAGAACCTAGTTGTAGTGCCACGTTTTTTGCGGCTGAGCAGGCCAAACGAGCGGGTGCTACGGTGTTTTTTGATATTGATTTTCGGGCAGATCAGTGGCATGATCCGCGTGCTTTTGGTGTGAATGTGCGTGCCCTGTTACCTCTTGTTGATATTGCTATTGGTACAGAAGAAGAGATTAACGCAGCTATGCTGCAACGTCCTGAAGATATTGTGATTAAAGATCAGCAGATTAGTGCACCTGAAATTAAAGGTGATACCGATGCTAACATCAAAGCTATTTTGAGCGTACCGAGTGGCCCTGAAGCACTTGTGGTTAAGCGCGGTGCAGAAGGCGCTACGATTCACTTGCGGTCTGGTGAAGTCATTGAAGCAGCTGGTTTTCCGGTAGATATTTATAATGTACTTGGTGCTGGTGATGCATTTGCAAGTGGTTTTATTTATGGTTGTTTACAAGGTTGGGATTACCATAAGGCAGCCCGTATGGGTAACGCCTGTGGCGCTATTGTCGTAACAAGGCATGGTTGTGCTAACTTTATGGGCTTTCATGATGAAGTTATGGCCTTTGCAGATTCACGCGGTGGGCTTTAGGAGATAGTTATGTCTGATTTTGAGCAACAAGAGCGACGCATTCAAACTATTCTAGGCCAAACCGATATACCTACTGTTACTTATCAAAAACTGCAACAGTACTTTAGCTTTCTAAAAGAACATCTAGATTTACCTGTCGAAGTTACGGGTATTGAAGATTTTCACTGGGAAGAATATTATGTTTTTGGTCCAGGTAGCGCTAAGGAATACAAGCAACTGAGAAAAACACGGCCTTCTTACCAAGATAGCTATCAACTGCTTCGGTTCCAAGAAGACTACGATGATGGCTATGGGTTAATTGTACGATTGCAAAGAAAAGGTGACCGAAAACACTTTGATTTACCCCTAGCCGACCTTAAAACTACAGATGAATCCGTTGCACAATCCCAAATGATAGATGACTATGTCACTTGGTTTGTGAACTGGCGCTAAACAGAATTCGTCTACCTTAAAAAGGATGATAACTCGAGTAACATCTAAATAACATACTCGAGTTGTTCTTTAGCTCTATTAATTAAATCTTGACTCACTAGGTGATGCACTGTTAAATCAATTTCACGAAGTTTTTGATTCATACGAAAACGATGTGTCTTATGCATGAGCGTAGTGTAAGAAGTGTTTTCAAGATCATCTTGAATAAGTAAACGCCTCGCTTCATTCGGCACTACAAAAACTTTGCCTGCATAGTGAATACCATCTCGGTAATTAATATTTTTAACCACTGCAATCTCAGCATCTAACCCAGCTAACGTAACACCTAAAGGGTAAAGCTTAGCGCAATCACTCAAAACTTGAAGTTTAAAATCAAGTTGCCCAATTAACTCATGTACTCTTTTTAAAGCGTCTTTAGGTGCCGTATAAATATGATCATTAGTACGACCAAATAACTCTAAACGCAACAAATGTGCATGCACTTGAAACTCGAGCTCTGGAAACACCAAATCTTTTGCTTTAAGCATAGCTAGGCTATAACGTTTGTCTTGCTTGGCTTCTAAAGCTAAGGCTAAGTCTTTAAATCTTTGAGCTAGGTTTTCTGATTGAATCGTGTCAAAGTCACTCGTAATGAGTTGACTACGGTATCTTGTAAAAGCAATATTTTGACTAAGGTTCGCGTTACCTGTAGGTAATAGGGTTACGTCTTCACTAAAACCAAGTTGCCTGCGGCCAATCTGCGCATCATTACTCAAAACCTTTTGCAAGTAAGTCAGCTTCATGCATTCAGCAGTCGTCTGAGCTTTTAGGGTAGCATTTAGGGCTTCCTCGTAAAGACCTGACTTGTAAAGCAAAGATGCTTTTGCTCTTTGAAAATGAATAAAGCCTTCAAAATCTTGCTCTTTACGGCAAACAGGAAAATCTTGTTCAAGTAACGCCTCTAAAGCTTTGGTTTGCTTCATGACCAAAAGCGCTTTGGCTTTTAGGCCGTAAGCCAAAACTTCAGGATTATCTTTAACAAGTTCATAGGCAAGCGCATCATCTTCAGGGCTATTTAAGGAAATAAGAAGCTCTGCTTTTCGACAGTGAACAATAGGGTCATCTGTTTGTAAAAAATAGACTTCTAAAAATGAACGTTTATCTTCTTTGCTGAGTTGGTCTTTTACACGATCCCAAAGTTGCGGATTACGTAAATCCTCTTTAGCATGAATTGCTACTGACATAAATCTAAGTATAACAAAAAAAAATCTCGCACTTCAAAAATACGTACTTTAAAAAACGTAACTGTAACCTAAAACCTTACATTTCGTGTAAAAACGCTTTTAGTAAACTTATATGCCTTTCATCTTTAGCACGATTAAGCTCGAGCTTATATTTGAGTACATCTTCTAAACTCGCGTAGGGTAACCCGTTTATATGTTTTGC
>CAYGTA010000029.1:0-19835 GCA_964352605.1 uncultured bacterium
TTTCGACGATCCAAGATCGCGTTTACTTTATTAATAAAGTAAACGGAAATAGTATCAGATGACTCCTTTAACCTTTTAAGGCTTGCTCTTAGCTTCACTTCGTTCAGCAATAGCATTTATCATGCCGGGGAAAACGAGCAAATGTAACGGGTAAACCGCCCACCAATAAGCATAACCAAACAAACCTTTCGGTTCGTAATAAGCTGTTTGATTTAACTCTGTTTTACCCTCATCCGTTGCATTTATATCAAAACGCAACCAGCCTCTACCCGGCATTTTCATTTCAGCTCGCAACTGCAAATGCTCATTTTCCTTTAGGCTTTCCACACGCCAAAAATCAAGTGCATCCCCTACCCTTAAAGAACTCGAGTGTCTTCGTCCGGGTCTTAACCCAACGCCTCCTATTGCGGTATCCATTAGGCCTCTAAGTTGCCATAGCCAGGCGTAGGCGAACCAGCCGTTTTTCCCGCCTATGCTAGTAACTACGCTGTAGACTTCTGAGGGTTGAGCATTTATTTCACGAACTTGCGTATCAAAAAGCAAACCTTCTTTATCTTGTACACCTTCTGGGTCTAAACTTTCAGGCTCAACATTGTAAAAACGCCAAAGGGTAGCTACTGAGCCTTCTTCACGCCTATCTAGTGCTTTTTTGAGTGCTTCATCAAAACCCATTGGCATAACAATAAGCGCTCTGGCAGGCTCTTTATTTTTTACGATAGTTTCAATTTTTAGACCTTCAAGCAAAGGCTTAGCTACCGCTCTTGGTATGGGGGTTATAAGATGCGTAAAATAGGCAGCTAAAGCTACAGGAAAAATAGGTAACTTAAAACTGGGGCGCTTCAAAGAGCGCTGCTCAGCGTACTTAAACATAAGATCTTTATACGTTAAAACTTCTGGGCAGCCAATTTCTAAAATGCTATGACCCTCAGGTATTTTTTTCCTAACTTCTAGCAAATAAGCAATAACATCATCCATGGCTATAGGTTGAACTCGAGTGTTTGCCCATGTTGGCATGGGTAAGATGGGCATGCGTTCAGTTAAGTAACGAATCATTTCAAAAGAAGTGCTACCTGAACCAATAATGATTGCAGCACGTAATTCAGTTACGGCAATACCTGTTGAGGCAAGATGCACTGCTGTTTCTTGTCTTGATTTTAAGTGTTCAGATAAAACACCTTCTGAATCACCCAAACCACTCATGTAAATAATGTGTTTAACGCCAGCAGCTTTGGCAGCTTTTGCAACATTAAGCGCAGCTTGCTTATCTTTTTCTTTGAAATCATTACTTCCTGTATCCATAGAGTGAATAAGGTAGTAAAGCGTTTCTACATCTTTAAAGGCAGGCTCGAGTGTTTCTGCTTTTAATACGTCACCTTTTATAGTTTGAATTTCAGTAACCCAAGCTTGGTTTTCTAGGTCTTCGGGGTGTCGTGCTAGGCATCTAATAGTGAGCTTTTCTTTGAGTAATTCTGGAACAAGATGTCCACCTAAATAACCTGTGGCGCCTGTAACAAGAGTAATGCTCATATTTTTATTATCCTTCGTTGGATTTGTTTGTTTTCTGAGGCAAGCATAAAAGAGTTTCGACTGCTCTTAAAACAAGTTAACAGAAAAACCACCGTCAACCGGTATAGCTGTTCCTGTAATAAAGTCTGAGGCTTGGCTGGCTAAAAATACTGCAATGCCTTTCATGTCTTGTGGCTTTCCCCAGCGCTTAGCAGGGGTTCGCGACAAGACTTTTTCATTGAGCCCTTCAACTTCAACTCGAGTGTTTTGGGTGAGGGGTGTGTCTATCCAGCCGGGTAAGAAGGCGTTTATTTGAATGTTGTCTTTTGCCCACGCTGTTGCGAGTGATTTGGTGAGTTGTACAATGCCACCTTTGGATGAGCCGTAGGCAGCTCCCCATGCTGTGCCGAACAGGGATAGCATGGATCCGTTATTAAGGATCTTGCCTCCACCTGCTGCTTTCATAGCTGGGTAGACAGCTTGTGAGCAAAGAAAAGCGCTATCTAAATTGGTGTCTATCACAGCGCGCCATTCTTTATAATCAATCTCTTCGGCTGGCTTGCGGATGTTCATGCCTGCATTGTTAATTAGAATGTTTAGGCTTCCGTAAGCTTCTAAAGTCTTTTCAACTAAGTTACTAATATCATCTTGATTTGTAACATCACAATTTACGGCTATTGCTTTAAAGCCTTGCTTGTGTAGCTTGCTTACAGCTTCTAAGGATTTCTGTTCGTTTCTTGCAGCTATTACTAGGCTGGCACCTGCTTGCGCTAAGCCTTCGGCCATGCCGTAACCAATGCCACTATTTCCGCCTGTCACAATAGCTACTTTGTTTCTTAAATCAAATAAGGTCATGGCCTATATTGTATCGGTCTTAGGCTTTTATGTAGTTACATTGAGTTAAGTTTACTGCGCTTAGGCATTTTTATTCCACGGTATGGCAGCAATCAGCATTCTGAAGTAGCACTGATCTATTAAAGCCGTGAAAATAAGTCCACTGCAAATAATGGTTGGAATAAGTAAAAACCAAGGGTTAAGAAAAGCATAGCCTAGTAAGCCCAGCGCAATCAAAGTACCTAACGCAAATCTAAATTGGCGATCAACCGTCCAGAGCTGACGTTTTGTTTTTAAAAAAGCTTTGGATGCCCCGTCATAAGGTATTCAATACCACCTTCAGCAACAGAGATATCTTTAAAGCCAACAGTTTCAAGAAAACTTGCCGCGCTTAAAGCTCTAGAACCTGATTGGCAAAGCAAAATATAAGGCTTACTTGGGTCTAATTCAGTGTAGCTTTGCTTTAAAGAACTTAAAGGCATATTGCGAGAATGCTTAAGCTGCAGCTCTTGAAATTCAGCCGTTTCACGCACATCTATAATCTCAGATTGAAGCTGTTTTGTTTGATGCGCTGCCACTAAATCAGAAAGAGTAATCACTTTAGGCATAGTTAAAGGCCTACTGTGCAGCAAATAACCTATAGATTAATGAGGTTTGAACCATTGAGACATACAAAACACTCGAGTCTCAAGGCTGTTGCGTTCTGACTTTTTTCTCTAATGTCCTTAGCTAAAACTTGTTCTTTGTTAAAGCCTTAGTACATTTGGCTGTTTACCTGTTACAATTTTGGCTTATGAGTCGTATTTTACTTAGTCTTCCTGTTGGTGAAAAAGTGGGTATCGCTTTTTCTGGTGGTTTAGATACTTCTGCTGCAATTGCTTGGATGCGTAGCAAGGGTGCTGTTCCGTATGCTTATACTGCGAATCTGGGTCAGCCAGATGAAGATGATTATGATGATATTGCCCGTCGTGCGAAGGCTTATGGTGCTGAGGCTGCAAGAACGGTTGATTGCCGTGAACTTTTGGTTCATGAGGGCTTGGTTGCACTTATGTGCGGCGCGTTTCATATTGAAAGTGCAGGCAAACGTTACTTTAATACGACACCTTTAGGTCGGGCCATTACGGGCACAGTTTTGGTGCAAGCCATGAAAGAAGATGATGTCAATATATGGGGGGATGGCTCTACGTATAAAGGTAATGATATTGAGCGTTTTTATCGTTATGGCTTAATGGCTAATGAGCAGTTGCGTATTTATAAGCCTTGGTTAGATCAAACCTTTGTCAATGAGCTGGGTGGTCGTAAAGAAATGAGTGAGTTTCTTATTGCCAATGGTTTTGAGTATCGTGCTAGCACAGAAAAAGCTTACTCGACAGATGCGAACATTTGGGGTGCAACGCATGAGGCTAAAGATCTTGAATTTTTGAATAAAGGTATGCAGATTGTTGAGCCTATTATGGGTGTTAAATTCTGGGATGCCTCGGTTGATGTAGCTAGTGAAGAGGTGAGCATTCGTTTTCAAGATGGCTTACCCACAGAGTTAAATGGCAAAACCTTTGCTAATCATGTTGAGCTTGTTGAAGAAGCTAATAAAATTGGTGGGCGTCATGGTTTGGGTATGTGTGATCAGATTGAAAATCGAATTATTGAGGCGAAAAGCCGTGGTATTTATGAGGCACCAGGTATGGCGCTTTTACATATTGCTTATGAGCGTCTTTTAGCCGGTATTCATAATGAAGGCAGCATAGATAACTACCGTACGCTTGGTCGTAAATTAGGTCGTTTGCTTTATGAAGGCCGTTGGTTTGACCCGCAAAGCCTTATGTTGCGCGATAGTTTACAAAAGTGGATTGGTCGTGCGGTTACAGGTAGCGTTACTTTAGAGCTTCGCCGTGGTGATGATTACAGCATTCTTGATACCGATAGCCCTAATTTAACTTATCATCCTGAAAGATTATCTATGGAACGTGTCGCTGATGAAGCGTTTAGTCCGCTTGATAGAATTGGTCAGTTATCTTTAAGAAATTTAGATATTACGGACTCAAGAAACAAACTAAATCTTTACAATAAAGCGGGTGTTCTTGCTAAAGATAGTGGCATTGCTGAACTGCTTGACAGTAACGACTAAATTACCGAATTCCTGAAAGATTTTCAAGAAAGAAAGATTTTATGCAAGTATTAAATAGAACAACAGCCGCTTTACCACAACAGCACCCTGAACGCATTGTGCAATTTGGTGGCGGCAACTTTTTACGTGCTTTTGTTGACTGGATGGTAGACATTCTGAACGAAAAAGCAGACTTTAACTCTACAGTTGTTGTGGTAAAACCAACAGCTCGGGGTTCTTATGAGACTTTGGATAAGCAGGAGGGTTTGTTTCATACGCGTTTGTTTGAGATGCATGAGGGTGAGCTTAAAACGTCAACCCGCTTAGTTAGCTGTGTAAGTCGTAGTCTTAGTCCTTACCAAGATTTTCAGTCGTTTCTTGATTTAGCTAAACAAGATGAGTTGCAATTTGTTGTTTCTAACACAACTGAAAGTGGCATTGCCTTTGAATCTTCAGATAGCTTTACGGATGCGCCGCCAAGTAGCTTTCCTGCTAAACTATGCCGCTTCTTGTTTGAACGTTTTGAACATTTTTCTGGCGATAGCACTAAGGGTTTGGTTATTTTGCCTTGTGAGCTTATTGAAGACAATGGTCTAGCGTTAAAACACATTGTTTTGCAGTATGCCAAGCTTTGGAATTTAGGGAATGCCTTTAACGCTTGGATTGAAGAAAGTAATAGTTTTTGTAATACCTTGGTTGATCGCATTGTGACAGGCTTACCAAAAGAGGGCCTTGGTAAACTTTGGCACGAGATGGGGTTTGAAGATAACTTACTTGTAACAGCTGAGGCTTACCATAGTTGGGTTATTGATGGTCCAGAGGTTCTAAAAGACCTGCTGCCTGTAGCTAAAACAGAGTTAAATGTTGTTTTTACAAATAACTTAAGTGCACAACGAAACATAAAGGTACGCATCTTAAACGGGGCGCATACTTCTTTGGTACCCGTTGCTTATCTATTTGGTAAACGAACCGTAGACACAGCTGTAAGCAACACTTTAATTTACGACTATCTTAAAAGCTTAATTTATGAAGAAGTATTACCAACACTAAAAGAACCTAGAGAAGAACTCGAGTTTTTTGCTGCTGCGACTTTGAAGCGCTTTGCGAATCCTACGTTGAATCATCAGCTTAGTGCTATTGCGCTTAATTCAACAAGTAAATTTAAGACGCGCTTGCTACCAACATTGCTTGACTTTTATGACACTAGGGGTGAACTTCCTAAACGTATTGTTTTTGCTTTTGCTTGCCTGATTCGTTTTTATAAGGGTGACTGGCAGGGTGAAGAAACACCTGTGCAAGATGACACTGCTACGCTTGCATGGTGGGCTGAACTTTGGGCTGAACATGATTCAATGTCTAGTCTTAGTGAAACAGTACTAGCCAATCAAGCTTTTTGGGGGCACGATTTAAGGGAAATAAAAGGCTTAGGGAGTCTATTAACAACTAATCTAGAGGCACTCGAGCAGCTTCCTTTTGAGCAAATACTCGAGGGTTTGCAAGATTCTACTGCCTAAGCATTACTTTTTTTAGCTGGCTTAATGATGGTTTTGCGTATTGCATTCATCTTTAAATCAGTTACATTTTACTGTGGCTTCATACTTGACAAAGGCATTGTAAGAAAACGTGATAGCCTAATACAATGCCTAAAGAAGATCAGCAAGAAACCAAAAAACCTGCTAATTTTGTTCGTTTCTTAAGCTATGTTAAACCTTATGTCTGGTTTATTGTCATTGCTTCTGTTGGCGGCATCATCAAATTTACGGTGCCTCTACTCGTACCGCAAGTCACAAGATATTTACTTGATGATGTCTTTTTAAGCTCGAGTTTAACAGAATCACAGCAATGGCGTATTTTGCTTCGTACGCTTGGTCTTATGGCGCTGCTCTATGTTTTTATTTGGGCACCGGGTACCTATGCGCGTAGTTACTTTGCGGGTCTTGCTGGTCATAAAGCGGTTTTTGATTTAAGACAAAAGCTTTACGAGCATATTATGCGCATGTCTGCTTCGTTTTTTGATAAGCATCGTTCTGGCTCTATTGTGTCTCGGCTTATTAGTGATGTTGCACTTATGCAGAATTTAGTCGGTAATGCCCTGACAAATGTTTGGATGGATTCTGCTGCGCTTTTGGTCGTTTTGTTTTTCTTATTTCGTATTGATGTAGGTATTACTTTGGTTGCACTAGCAACCTTTCCTTTTTATATTGTGATTTTCAGGAAATTTCAAAGCCGTATTCGTAAAGCTACCCATATTATTCAAGAAGGCACTTCACAACTTGCGGGTAACGCTCAAGAGAAAATCGCAGGTAATCATGTGGTTCATGCCTTTAATCAGGAGCATCGTGAGGGTCGCTACTTTAAACGTGACTCCAACGAACTGCTCTCTGCTACCGTTAAACTTTTAAGGTTTCGTGGTGGCAACGCAGCCATAACTGGCATATTAACGCAAAGTGCACCTCTACTTGTGCTGCTTTATGGTGGTAGTTTGGTTATTAATGGTGGGCTGAGCATAGGGGAACTTGTAGCTGTCAGTTTGTACTTATCACCCCTTTATTTACCACTCGAGCGTTTTTCTGAACTTAATGTTATTTTGTCTAATTCTTTAGCTGCGCTTGATCGTGTTTTTGAAGTGATGGATGAGAGCCCTGATATTGAAGATGCAAAGGATGCAAAAGATGCTGAGGATGTTAAAGGGCAAGTTAGCTTTGAGCATGTTCACTTTAGTTATTCTCAGAAAGATGACAGCCCGCTTGCTGTTCTTGAAGATATTAGTTTTAAGGCTGAACCGGGTCAAAAAATTGCGCTGGTCGGGCCAAGTGGGTCAGGTAAAAGCTCACTTATTAGTTTAATTCCTCGTTTTTATGATGTAACTCAGGGCCGTATTTTGCTTGATAATCAGGATATTCGTGATCTAAAAATCAAGTCTCTTCGGCAGCATATAAGCATTGTTTTGCAAACCCCTGTCTTATTTTCAGGTAGCGTAAAACAAAACATTCTTTACGGAAAACCGGGTGCTAGCGAAGAAGATTTAATTGCAGCAAGTAAAAATGCTAATGCACTCGAGTTTATTGAGGCCTTACCTAAGGGTTTTGCGAATGAGGTGGGTGAAGGGGGCGGCTTTTTGTCTGGCGGGCAACGGCAACGCGTTACGATTGCGCGGGCGTTTCTTAAGAACCCGCAAATTCTTATTTTAGATGAGGCTACCTCTGCGCTTGATAGTGCTTCTGAGAAACTTATTCAAGCGGCTTTGGAGAAACTCATGGAAAACCGCACCACCTTTATTGTGGCGCATCGTCTTTCAACTATCATCAATGCCGATATTATTTTGGTTATGAAAGATGGTCGTATTATTGATAAAGGCACGCATAGTGAGTTACTCGAGCGTGAAGGTTTGTATCAAAAGCTGTATCAGGGTTTGAGCTAAGCTAAAGCTTAACAGTGTGCTTCGCAAAAAGACCAGTTTTTTCCGGCTATAGCTTTGGGTGGATGCGCTTTTATAAAGGCTATGGTTTCTTCAAGGGAATCTACAATGGTTAAATAGTCATCGTAGTCGTACCCTTGCGCGAGTTGCTTAAGGAGCGGGTAAACCGGTTTCTCTTTAATCCAGTAGTCTTTATTAAAAAACACCATTGGGCTTATCTCCCCTAAGCTCACATAGTGATTTTGGGTGGCATCTTGAAAGATTTCTTGAATGGTGCCGGCACTGCCGGGTGCAAAAACAATACCGTGTTTGGCTAAACTCACTAAGCCCTCTTCACGCACACTGTTAGCAAAATACTTAGCAATATGACTCGCAAATGCGTTGGGTGGTTCATGACCATAAAGCCAAGTCGGAATAGCTAAGTTAGGATACTCGAGTGTTTCTAGGGGGTACTTTTCTCGTACTTGAAAGGCTTTACTGAGCCAGTATTCATCTTGGTAGTAGGGGGCTTCTGCAAGTATGGTTAGGGCATCTTCTAAGGCTGTGACTTCAAAGTGTGCAAAGTAGGCACCTAAATGTGCAGCTTCCATAGCGCCGGGACCGCCCCCTGACAGCATCATGTAGCCTTCTTGGCTCAGTGCTCTGGCTAGGTGGGCCATTTTTGCGTACTCACTGTCGTCTCGTTTCATGCTGTGCCCCCCCATAATGGCAACGAGTTTGGGGGCTTCTTCAAAACTGTCTAAAAAATCATGAATGGCGTCTGTCATGGCGTGGTCATGCAGACGTCTGGCTAGGGTTTCCAAAATTGTTTTAGGCTCTGCCCTGCCTGTTTCTTGCCAGTGTTTATAGACTTTGCCATCGAACGAGTCACAGTAACTACATGGCTCTTGGGGGTCAAATTGATTGAAGAGGTCTTCAACGGTGTATAGCTGAGGTCTGCACGGCTCATAAGGCAAGGCATCTAAACTAGGAAAAATAAGAGCGCCTTTTTGCTGTAGCACAGTATAGGCATCTGCTGTTAGTTTACATCCTAAAAATACCGTGTCAGACAGGTCTAGTGTTTCTAAGTCTTGACTGGCTTGGCGTAAATCTAGGCCTTGCAATACCGTGTTGTGCAGTGATTTTTTACGATCAATGTGACTTTTGAGTTCTGTTAATGAATGAATTTCTTGCATGGCAAAGTTTATAATAAATGGGGTTTAAGATGAGTTTCTAAGCCTTTTAGCTTGCTATACTCTTTTTCTAAATGCGATCTTCTTTTTCACTTCAAGCTTGGATTAAGGCTGCCCGACCACGTACCTTGTTGCTTGCTGTTGCAAATATCAGCATGGGCATTTTTCTGGCAGCAGCTATGGGCAAAGCAAATGCCCTTGTTGCCTTCTTATGTATTGTTACCGCAGCAGCGCTTCAAATCTTGTCTAACTTTGCCAATGACTATGGTGACGCGCGCCATGGGCTTGATAATGATGAGCGGGTTGGCCCTAAACGCGCAGTTCAAAGTGGTTTGATTAGTAGCAAAGCTATGCGAAATGGCATGCTTGTAGCTGCGCTTGTAGCTATTGTGAGTGGCATAGCTTTGCTTTTATCTGCCTTTGGTTTGAGTAGTTTGCTTTATTTACTTTTGTTTGTTGTGCTTGGTGGCGCTGGCATATGGGCAGCTATTGCTTATACTGCTACCGATAGTCCTTATGGTTATGTAGGTCTTGGTGACCTAATGGTTTTTCTATTTTTTGGCTTGCTAGCCGTTATGGGCACTTATTTTTTACAAACTAAAACGTTATCTTGGAGTCTTTTACTACCCGCTAGCGCAAGTGGCTTATTATCTGTAGCGGTTTTAAACGTAAACAATGTTCGTGATTTAGAAGCCGATAAGAAAGCAGGTAAACATTCCATACCTGTTCGTATTGGCGCTAGAAATGCCCGTATTTATCATGCGGCCCTCTTACTTACAGCTCTCCTATTTGGTCTTTTTTATGTAGCTCTTCATTACAAGTCACCATGGCAATTTTTATTTATGCTTAGCGCAGCTTTACTGTTCGCCAACACTCGAGCTTTGTTTGTTCGTAAATCTGCTGCTGAGATTGATCCGCTTTTAAAGCAAATGTCTATTGCTACGCTTATTTTTACTTTACTGTTTGGTGTGGGGCAAATTCTTTAACGCTTGCGGCTAAAAAGTATTAGCGTGGCTAAGAGTAATAAAGTTAAGGCAATGCCTTCATTAAGTGAAAATCTTTCTTGCAGTAAAAGTACGCCTAAAAGTAAAGCAATGACCGGGCTAACAAAGTTGTAGCTGGCAAGTAAATCAATACGCCATGTGGCTAGCAAATGCTGGTAAAGCGTAAAGCCAATCACTGAACCAATAACAACCAAATACAAAAGACTAAAGCCAACCGAAGGCTCGAGTAGGGTTGCAAAGATTGTCAGGGTTGGCTGCTCAAGCCAGAGGCTCATGGCTAAAAGTAAACTGCCCCCAACCAGCATTTGGGTTGAGGAGACTTTTAGAGGACCAAATGTCTTTATGAGTGGGCGACTAATCATGCTGCCCCAAGACGTTGCAATGGCTGCTAGGGTAATGGCAGCCACACCGAGTATGGAGCGGTTGCCTTCTGAAAAATCAATTCCTAAAGCAAGCACTACAAACCCCACCAGACCTGTAGCCAGACCAGCAAAAAGGTGCAAAGAGGGGCGCTCGAGTTTATACAGTATAGAGAATAGTGGTAAGGCAAGCGAAACACTTGCGAATGATAGTACGCCTGTTAAGCCTGAAGGTAAAAACTGTGCGCCCCAAAAAACCAGCGCGTAATTTGCTGTTATTACCGGCAGGCTTGCTAAGGCAATTTTTAGAAAGTCAGGCCAAGCTAAGCCTTTGCTTTTGACGAGTAAAAATAAAATGCTCCCAGCAATTAAGAAGCGTAACGCCGCAAGCAGAAACGGTGGCAAGCCCTCAAGGGCTAACTTTAAAGGTAAAAAGCCTGACCCCCAAGAGAAGCACAATATGGCAAAAAGAAAGGCTTTAGATTTCAAAACCTGTCACTCGAGTGTAACTCTGTCATGCTTGGCTTAGGCTTCCTGTAGTTTGCGTAGGTACATTATTTGCCCAGCATGGTAGGCATCGTGCGTGGCATTATTTATTACATTCCAAACGCGTGCTGTTTGACTGCCTTCAGGCGCTTTACATAGTCGCTCGTCGCTTTCTGCTGCTATTTTTTCAATAAAGGCTCGCGATACGTTTAGTAACTTCTTGCGGTCATCTTCCCAAACAGCATCTTTTGGAACCGGCAACCAATCTTCACTACTTAAGTCTTGAAAGGCTTCATGCGCACTTTCAGCTTCCCAATTGTCTAACAAGCCACGCTTCCAGAGTGTGATGTGCCGAACCAGTTCCCAAATGTTATTTTTACCTTCAGCAGGTCGCCACGCTGCCTGCTCAACAGTAACGCCTTCTAAAGACGACTCCAAAGAAGCATGCCAGATAGTTTCATCAAATCCGTAATGCATGGTAGCTAAGACGGTTTTCTTTACATCAATACCAGTCATGAATAAAAGTATATAAAGAACCAAAGACCTTACGTAAGCCTTAATTCAAATTCTCGCTTAATTTAACAGTATCAGCTTAGTTTTTTGACAAATTAAAGTGGGAAATGATTTTATTAGCAATCTCTTCTGTAGTGTGTAAAGCAGCGTCAATTTCAAAACTCGAGCGTTCTGAGATAGGTTCAACTATGTCAGGGTTTTGTTTCAAGTAAGAGCGTAATTGTTCGACAGATGACATGATACCCATGTCAGCTCGGTTTGGCTCAGCAACTCGTTTTTCCATAGTTTCTGTATTTGAGAATAGGCGTACTAAGCATATTTCACCGCCGTGCTGCTCAACGCTGTCAAAGTAGCCTTGAGCTACGTGTCTTCTTGCGGGCGAGTAAACAAAAGAAAAGATGAGGTCGATGCCTACTTTGGCAGCCTCTGCCATCATTACCGTATGAATTTCGGGTAATACTTTTTTGAATGAATCTGAACCCCAATCAAATACGGTCAGCATGGTTTTGTAGGTGAGTTGGCGCTGAATTCTTTTGTAGCCTAGTTGTTTTTCTAATGCTAGTGAAACTTCGTGTTTGCCTACTGCGGGTGGACCGTAAATTACGATTTGCTTCATGACTACCTCTTTCTCTTTAAGCTGCTTTTAAAGGAATAAGCTGTACAGGGGTTGCCTTAATCAAGATGGTTAAGGTATCGCTTGACTTCTCTTATTACTTTACCATACCATGTATACGTGTATACATGGGTACACTTTAAACGATTGAGGGCTTATGCTTAAAACAGTTGGACTAAATGAAAAAGTCTATGAACATTTAAAACAACTTATCTACAGCAATGCCTTCACAACTCAAGAACCCATTTTTGAAACCCAGTTAGCAGAACAACTTGGTGTAAGCCGCACCCCCGTCAGAGAGGCTATTCATTTACTCAAGAATGAAGGCTTACTCGAGTCTGTAGCAGGGGGTGGTGTTCGCGCTTATCTTGTTACTAGCCAAGACCTTCATGACGCCTTTGAGGTACGCATTGCCCATGAAACGGTTGCCGTGAAACTAGCAACGCAACGTTTGAACCAAGCTAGTCGAGCACAGCTAGAAGCCATTCTTAAACAAACAGAAATCCACTTAGAACGAGGCTTGTTAGGTGAAACGCTTAAAGAAAATGAAACCTTTCACCGTTTTATAGCCTGCATGACTCAAAGTAGACTGGTTGAGCAAATCCTTGATCGTATTTATGACTATGTAAAACTCCATAGATGGCAGAAACTTGTAACGAGTCAAGCAAATGTGCTTGATCGCGTGAAACTTAGTCACTTAGAGCATGTTGCCATTGCGCAAGCCATGATTGAAGGTAATGCAAACCAAGCACAAAGCCTAATGCATCAACACCTAACCAATAACAAACACTATCTTCAAGAGAATCTTACGTTTAACGATTAAAGCCATTCAGCTATTTAGAAACTCATGTATAAGGAGGTCAGCTATTAAAATTGCAGTTATTCAAATGACAGTTGGCGACAACAAGCAAGCCAATATCGATAATGCTTTGCGTCTTATTGATAAAGCGGCGCAAGAACGTGTTGACCTAATTGCTCTACCTGAAAGCTTTCACATAATGGGTAACAGTGACCTTCGCTTTGCCAATGGCGAAAGCATACCTGGTGCTTTAAGTGAAGACTTAGCCAAAGCCGCAAAACAGCATCAGGTTTATTTGTTGGCAGGAAGTTATAACGAAAAAGTATCAGGGCAAGAGCGCATGTTTAACACCAGCATGTTATTTAATCCTGACGGTGAAATGATCGGCAAGTACGCCAAAATTCATCTATTTGATGCTTTTATTAATGACAAGCTATCCCCTTTAGAATCTCGGCATAACCAACCCGGCACAAAACCCGTCATGGTAGATACTCCCTTTGGGAAACTCGGTATGACCATCTGTTATGACTTGCGCTTCCCTGAACTCTTTAGACTCTATGCACTTGCCGGCGCTAAGCTTACTTTTGTACCCTCAAACTTTGCCCTTTTAACAGGCAAAGATCACTGGGAGGTCTTGTTGCGTGCCAGAGCCATAGAAAATGGCATGTTCATAGTTGCACCCGCAACCATTCACGGACCCGGAATGGGCAGTTATGGTCGTAGTATGGTGATTGACCCATGGGGCACCGTTATTGCCTGTGCGCCTGATAAAGAGGGGGTGATCATTGCAGATATTGACTTAAACGAAGTCGAAAGAGTTCGAAAAAAGCTACCCAGCTTAACCAACCGTCAACCAGAAGCTTACACACTCGAGTAAGGCTCGAGTTTTTCACACTAGTCATTTTTATCTTGGGAGGTAATTTTGTTACGTTTAGTATTTATTTTGTTTATGGCTTTAGCAAGCACTGCTATGGCACAAGAAACCGTTGTTATTGCGCAGCAGCTTGAGCATGGTTCTTTGAATCCTGCTGATAATCGTGGTCTTTCAGATAATACGGTTGGCCGTGTTCTTTTTGAGGGCCTTATTGGCTTTGATAAAGATTTGAATCTTGTTCCTGAGTTAGCTAGCTCTTGGGAAATTAATGATGAGGCTACAGCTATTACTTTTAATTTGCGTGAGGGTGTTAGTTTTCATGATGGCACGCCTTTTACTGCTGAAGAAGTAAAGTATTACTTTGATTGGGCTAGAGATGGTGATAATCCTTTAGCGGGTCGCGCGGTCAGTATTTTACAAGATATAGAGAGTATTGATATTGTTGACGATAGCACTGTTCGCTTTAATTTAAGTCAACCAAGTGGTGCCATGATTTTTAATTTTGCCACAGCAAATGCTCGTATTATTAGTAGTACAGCTATTGAAACCTATGGTGAAAATATTGATAGAAACCCTGTGGGTACCGGTCCCTTTAAATTTAAAGAGTGGGTAGATGGCCAATACATTATGGTTGAAGCCTTTGAAGACTACTGGGGTGACGCAGCCAAAGTAGCACAAATTGAATTCCGCGTGGTTCCTAATGATGCTACCCGTATTGCTTTACTGCAAAGTGGTGAGGCGCACTTTATAGAAACGGTTCCACCGCCCCTTGTTGCATCTTTAGAACTAAACCCTGAGATTGTAATTGATGCTAGTGAAAGTGTATTTGCACGCATCTTCCCTATGAATACCCAAATCGCACCTTTTAATGATATTCGGGTTCGTCAAGCTTTAAATCACGCGATTGACCGCGAACAACTCGTACAAGTAGCCCTGCAAGGTTATGGCACTGCTTTAACCTCAGTCATGCCAGAATCTGTATTTGGGCATGTTGCCCAACCCCCTTACGAATACGACATTGAAAAGGCAAAGCAGCTTTTAACAGAAGCAGGTTACCCTGATGGGTTCACAACTGGCGTTTTAACCTTTAACAGTGATGAATTCAGTACCGTAGGGCAAATCTTGCAGCAAATGTTCGCACAAATCAATGTAACACTCGAGCTTCAACCTACCGAACGTGGTGCACTGGTTGAGCGTATCTTTAAACCCTTCGAAGAAACTGATCTTGAAGCCTCACTTGTAGGTGCGTCTACCACAACGGGTGACGCAGATCGTGCTTTTAGGGCTTCTTTCATTACTGAATCCTTCCCTCCTGCTTCAAACAACTGGAGTTTTTATAGTAACCCTGACGTAGACGCTTTAGTTGAAGAAGCTTCTCGAACAGGCGATCAAGACAAGCGTGCCGAACTTTACGCAGAAGCTCAAGCTATTGTCTGGAACGAAGCACCATGGGTCTTCTTGTATAGCTCTAATAACATTTCAGGTCGCGTCAGCAACTTAGAAGGTGTTTATTACATGGCGCCCCGCTTTTTAGACGCTCGAGCTGCAGAACTCAATTAGGAGAATCTAACAGTATTTAGTGCCTCAGGATTAGCCAAAAACTAATCCTGAGGCGCAGCTTACGTTTCTTATTTATGCTTCGCTATTTTTTAAAACGACTTATTCAAACCATACCTACTCTATTGGGTATCATGATTGTTATTTTCTTTTTTATTCGCGCGCTCCCCGGCGACCCTGCAAGACTCTATGCGGGTGAAGACGCAACGCTAGAAGAGGTCGAAAGAGTTAAAGAACGCTTCGGGCTAGACAAAAGCGTTCCAGAGCAGTTCATTCGTTATGTATCTCAAATGAGCAGAGGCAGTTTAGGAACGTCTTTTCGAAGCCGCTTACCCGTTACAGAAGTGATTACAAGGCACTTCATAGCTACCTTCTGGCTGTCCCTTTGCGCTATTTTACTCGCTATTATTTTAGGTGTACTGGCAGGCGTAGCTGCCGCTGCACAAAGAAACTCCATGCTTGATGTTGGCATAACCATTTTTGCCATTTTAGGCATCAGCATTCCTTCATTCTTCCTAGGTATTTTGCTTATTTATGTATTTGCAGTAAATTACCGAGTCTTACCTGTAACAGGCAGCGTAAGCCTAAGAGGATTAGTCCTACCTACCATCACGCTCGCCTCATCATCATTAGCAACCATTGCACGCTTTGCACGCTCGAGTTTGCTTGAAGTTATGGGTGAAGACTTTATTCGTACAGCCAAATCAAAAGGCTTATCAGCGCTGGTAGTGCTTCAAAAGCATGCGCTTAAAAATGCTCTTATTCCCGTTATAACTATAGCTGGTTTGCAATTCGGTTTTCTTTTAAGTGGCACTATTATTGTAGAAACTGTCTTTAATTTTCCGGGTCTGGGCTGGCTGCTTATTCAATCTATAAATGCTCGCGATTATCCTATGCTTCAGGGTCTTATGCTTGTCTTTGCTTTAGAATTTCTACTCATTAACCTAATTGTTGATTTACTTTATGGCTTTACTGATCCAAGGATTAAATATGACTAAGTCTAAGCAAAATGCTTTTCAACGCTTGCTTCGGCACAGGAGTGGCAGTATTGGCTTATTTTTAAGTGCAGGCTTTATTTTCATTGCTATTTTTGGCTCATGGTTAGCACCCTATAATCCTGCAGAACCCGATTATTTAGCTATTAATGAAAGCTTCTCAAGAGCCCACTGGTTAGGTACCGATAACTTCGGACGCGATTTATTCAGTCGACTACTAGTAGGGGCTCGCTACTCTATTGGTATTGGTGTGTCAGCTAGCGTTCTAAGTGCTTTAATAGGCGGCCTCTGGGGCTTATGGTCAGGCTTTATGGGTGGCTGGATTGACAACATAAGCATGCGCTTCGCTGATATTCTTTTTGCCTTCCCGGGCTTACTACTCGCCATTGGCTTCATCGCTATAAGCGGTGCTGGTGTCACCCCACTCATACTGGCCAGTAGCCTTTTTGGCTTACCCATCTTTGCGCGCCTTGCCCGAGGTTCAACCCTAACCATAAAAGAACTCACCTTTGTAGAAGGCGCAAAAGGCTTAGGTGCAAACCGTACACGCTTACTGTTTCGACACATCATGCCTAGCATGGTTGCGCCCATATTAGTTTACCTGTCTTTAAGAACAGGCATAACCTTACTGGTAGCATCTGGCTTATCTTTTTTAGGGCTCGGCATACAACCACCCACACCCGAATGGGGCGCCATGCTCAGCCAAGCGCAACTCTATATAGCTATTCACCCGCTTATGGCCTTTGCACCCGGCGTTACTATTTCACTCGCCATACTGGGTTTTAACCTCTTGGGTGACGGCTTAAGAGATGTCCTTGACCCTAGACTTAGTAATCAATAAAAATAAACTTTAGGCGTGAAGATACTAAAAATCTTCACGCCTAACTAAACTCGAGCTTTCTTTGATCGTTTTTAAGCAATGGGCACTCGAGTGAGTAGGTCTTCGTATTTGTCGGCTTTGCCTCTTACTAGGTCATGGTATACCGCGTAGATTTCTTTGGTTATGCTGCCTGCTTGCCCTGCGCCTACTTCGCGTTTGTCTACACTAATTACTGGGGTTATTTGTGCGCCTGTGCCACATAAGAAAATTTCGTCGGCTAAGTAAAGTTCGGTGCGGTCAATAGTGCGTTGTTCAATTGTTATGCCTAAGTCAGTTGCAATTTGAAAGACGGTTCTTCGGGTTATGCCTTCAAGGATGTCTGCGGTTATGGGCGCTGTTATTAGCACGCCGTTTCGCACCATCATGAGGTTTGCTGCGCTGCCTTCACCAACCTTGCCTTGGCTGTTGAGCATAATCGCGTCATCAAAGCCGTAACTTAGCGCGTCATCTTTAGCTAAAGATGAATTTATGTAGGCACCTGAGACTTTGCCTCTGGCAGGAATCATGTTGTCATTGACGCGTTGCCATGCTGAAACCATCATGCTTATGCCTCTATCTGCTGCATAAAAGTCTTCTAAGGTTTGCATATAAAGGGTAAAACCATCATCTACGTTTGTGAGTTTAGGGGTCAGGTCAAAGCCTGCTTTATAAGCAAACGGGCGATAATAAACATTTGTGGTTGGCTTATTCTTTTTGGTTAGTTCAACAAAAACATCTGCCATGCCTTGACCGTCAAAAGGTAAGTTTATTTTGAGTAAACCCGCTGATTGAATAACGCGTTTACAGTGGTCAGCTAAACGAATTATATTTATACTTTTAGCATCGTGGTTTAAGTAACCTCTTATGCCACCAAAGACGCCCGTACCATATTGCAAGGCGTGCGTCGCAACACTTACCTTGGCATCCTGAAAAGGAACTTGCTGACCCTCGAAATAAGCGTACTCTAAAAAATTCATAGTTTTCCTTTCAACGCAAATAAGACTCATTTTAGTAAAGGCAAAAGGTAAAAAAGTAAGCTTTTATCAAGCAACTTAGACTTACAGGCTTCAATCACCTTAGTATCAACTCTAACGATACCTGAAAATAGCCTTAAGAATTAGCGCATAACTATCATTCGTTGTAACAGTTTTGTAACATACTCGAGCTTTAATTGGTCTTAACGCACAGCGCCCTCATTTACGCTATTTAAGGAATAAGTCATCATGACCAGCGTTAGCTCCCCAGAATTATTACAAGCTTCAGTGAGAAGGTCTTTTTATCTTTTTGCTTTGCCTTTAGGTGTGATCGTTACGTTTGTTGGTGTGTTTTTTGCAAATGATGTTTTAAGTCCTTTTGATCAAAGGGCTATGCCAAATCTTCTGGTTTTTCTACTTTGCATTTGGCTTGTTTTGCTTTTCAAGAAACAAAATTTTGTAGCACTCGAGTTTGTTTTGTTGAGTGGTATTTTGCTTTATTTTAATGGTTTGCTTGGCTATACTTTGACCTTTCCTGAGGGTATTAATAATGCGGCTGAGATTGGTATGTTTGGCTGTTGGAGCATAGTAATTTATGCTATGTTTTTTTGGATTCTTGGGGCTAAAAAAGGCCTTCGTGTTTGTTTGGTTTATTTTTCTGGCACCTTTCTTATGTCTGCTGCCATTTTGAGTTTTACATTGTCAAGAGCTTCCGAAATGCTGGTGCCTTTTTATTTGTTACAGGTTTTGGTTGCGACTTCACTGCTCATTCTGATTATGGTTTTCTTTGCTAATGCGATTAATAAGAAGACTGTGGTGGCAACTGAAATGACTGTCGTGGCAAATACAGATTCGCTAACTCAGGTTGCCAACCGTCGATCTTTTGAGCAGAAGCTTCTTGAGAATATAGGTTTTTTCGAAGTAACTGGGGTCGGGTTTTCCGTAATTATCTTAGATATTGATCACTTTAAAGAGATTAATGACAGTTATGGTCATAATGTCGGCGATGAGATTTTGAAGCAACTCGCTGGTCTTATTAATTCAAATATCAGGTCTACTGATACGTTGGCACGGTGGGGTGGTGAGGAGTTCGTCATTCTTTTGCCTAATGCATCTTTAAACACTGCCCAAATGCTTGCTGAGCGATTTAGGCAACGCATCGAGACTTATACCTTTCATATGGTTATTGAAGTCACCGCTAGTTTTGGTGTGAGTAGCTTTGCAGCTACTGATGACATTGTAAGTCTTGTTGCCAGAGCAGATCAGGCTTTGTACCAAGCCAAAGAGGCTGGTCGTAATTGTGTGAAGGCTGCTTAAAGTTTCATAAGCTCATGTCTGCAGCAAAGTAATTTTCGCCAGCTATGGCAGACTTAGCTAAACGCCTAATCATGGCAAGCTGCCCAATGTGGGTCATAGCATCAGCTAGTGGACCTTGTAAGATTCGCTCGAGTGTCTCTATGTCAAAAGTATTTTTTTGTAACAGTTTGTTAAGTTCGTTGAGTTTTTGGTAGTAGAGTGTTGTTTGCTCTTGCCATGCTTGCTCTGGAATGTTGCGACGAGATTGTTTGCTTAAGGTGGCAATAGCGAACTCTAAAACACCGTTCATGTGCCCTACAAGCTCAAGGGGTGTTCGTGTGCCGTGCCCTGCTTCATAGTTTGGGTAGCTTGCTGCTGCATTGTGAATAGCTTTTTCAAACCTGTAATGTAAGGCTTTTAGAAAATGGTTTAAGAGGTGATTATTGTGGTTCATAAGGTTTAGTCTAGCAGT
>CAYGTA010000030.1:0-19641 GCA_964352605.1 uncultured bacterium
CGTTTACTTTATTAATAAAGTAAACGGAAATAGTATTACATTTAAAAGGCCTGCGGTGTTTTAAATGCCGAACTAGCTGAGTAAAAACGGATGTGTAAAGTCAATGCTGTGCTTAACTTGAAAACTGCAATAGTTAATTTAGTTTTTTCAAAACAGCTTTTGAAGTAGGTTCTGCGAATTCTTCACCTAGCGCCTCTGTCCACAATGCGATGGGGGCGCGTTCTGTATTTTTTCGTTCTTTAGCCTTATACATCGCCTTGTCTGCCCTTTCTAAAAGAGCGTCAAGGTTTGCTTCTTCTGCTGGCATAACGGCCACACCAATACTGGCACCAATGGCAAAATTAAGATTATCAACAATAGTTTCTTCTTCAAAAATGACTGCTATGCGTCTTGCGGCAAGCAAAGCTTCTTCCTCGGAAGCGTGAGGTAGGAACAAAGCAAATTCGTCACCACCTGAGCGAAAGAAAATATCTTGATCGCGACTCAATTTAGACAAACGCCAAGCTACTTGCTTCAAGAGCTTATCTCCGGTTGAATGACCATGCTCATCATTGACTTGTTTAAAGCCGTTTAAATCAAAATACAAAAGCCCACACGACCAATTATGTCGCTTTGCCAAAGATAAAAGCTGAGGCGTTCTAGACACAAAATAGCGTCTGTTATAAACAAGCGTAAGTTCATCTTGAAACGCCATTTGTTTAATGTGATTCTCTAAAAGCTTACGTTTACTTATGTTCTCTACCAAAACAATAAGGAATTCTTCGTGCCGTTGGGCTTTAATCGCAAACCAAACATCTTGACCCCTAAGCGATTTTTCTGCAGAAAAGAACTGTTCAAACTCAATCGGATTGCCTGTCAATAAGACATTTTTGTAACGAGTCAACAAATCAGTATCTGCAATATCAGGACGAAGCTCGAGCATGGTTTGTCCTACTATTTCTTTACTACTTGCCGCTGAAATAGTAGCTGCTAATTCATTTGCATAAATATACTTAAAATCAGCAATACCTTCAGTGTTATGAACAGCTTCACAGATAAACACAGCAATAGGTAAATCTTTAATAATACTGCTTAATATAGAACCAACAATGGAGTAGTCACGCATAAATTCTAGGTCTCCCCCATGTTAAATGAGCTTTAATTTAGCAACCGTCATGGTTAGCATGCGCTATTATAAGCTGCCTAAGTGCCTCTTGGTCAAAAGTATCACTTAGCTCTTGCGTAATGCAAGCAGCAATTTCTTCAGCAGTTCCTTGTTGTTCACTACGTTTTGACCAGCGCCAGCCATTGGTGTAGGCGTTATTTTCATGCTTTTGTCGCGCCACAGCAGCACTATTTATAGCCTGCATAAAGCGTGCAGGTAGCGTCTTTTTGACTACCTCAAGCCCCTCTTCAGCTTTTACTTGATAAGGAATATCGTACCAGTACATAATTCGGTAGCGTGCCACTCTTAATGTCTTTCAGTAACCTTAAGGCCCAGCAGTTTTTCTGCCTCTTCAGGTGTATCAATATCAAAATACTGCTCGAGTATGACTGCTGCAACTAAAGTATCTTTTTGAATGAGAGCCTTTGCGCCACAGTTTCCTTTTAGGTTTTTAGCAGCTTCAAATAAGGTTTCTTGCATGAGCACAGGTGGGCCCTGAACGCCGTCGTAGCTAGAAAAAACAAGGTCTGCGCTACTTCTTTCTTGCGTTCTTAGTAAAGCTTCAAGGTGAGCTTCTGGCACAAACGGCTGATCAGCCAGTAAAACAAACGCTTGTTCTGAACTGGCACTAAGCTGCTTAGCTCCCACCTTTAAACTAGAGCCTAATCCTTCCCGCCAAGCTAGATTAAGAAACACTCGAGCGCCTTGCTTTTCTGCTATAGGTGTATAGAGTTCAGGATAGGCCCCAACTACTACAATGACATCTTGTGATAGGCTCTTTGCTTTTAAAATGGCATGCTCGAGTAGTGGTTTACCTTGGTATCTTAAGGCGAGTTTAGCTTTGCCCATGCGGCTACTTTCGCCTGCGGCTAAGATGATGCTGCTTATCATCGGTTGGCTTTCATGAGTCTTCGCTCTAGATTTTCGAGTGCTTCAAAATTATGGGAGGGGGCAAAGATATCTAGGTAGGGTAATACAGTTTGCATGCCACTGGCTGAGGGTTCATAGCCGGGGCTACCAGCTAAGGGGTTTAGCCAAATGATGCGATTAGTGCGCTCGTAAAGCGTTTGCATGGTTCGTTTTAGAACATCAAGATCACCTGTGTCCCAACCATCACTATTAATAATCAGTACAGTTTTTTTGTCTATGTAAGAACCGTAGTACTCTAACAGCTTAGCTAAACTGGCACCTATTTTTGTTCCACCACTCCTGCCCGGCATGGCTTCTTTGGCAGCTCGAATAGCTTCTTCTACCCCGCCTCGTTGTAGTTGCAGAGTAAGTCTGTAAAGATCGGTACTAAAACCAAAGACTTCAGCACGACCAATATAACGCTGACGCACAAACGCAAAAGCGAGTTGTAGCAAGAAATGACTGTAGACCATCATGGAGCCACTCACATCAAATACAAACATAAGTTTTGTTTTACCTAGCGCCCTCGCTTTGTATTTAAGGTCAAGTAATTCGCCACCTTTACTCATGGAGTTACGAATACTCCTGCGCAAGTCTGTCATTTCAGATTTACGTGAACTCGCCACAAAACGTCTTGACGGCTTCGTTGCAAGTTGCTTAGCCAAACGCCTAACAAGCCTTTGGCAAGCTTCAAGTTCACTGGTTTGCACAATTGAATCAGCTCGAGCTATCACCTCATGTGTGCTGTAACCCATAGTTTCTACAGTTTCATCTGATTCACTACCCTTATCCCAGTCAATCATAGAGATAGATTGCACTTTTTTTGCTTGCGGTGGTTGGTTCAGTTCGGCTTGCAATTCGTCTGTTTGCAGTAGCCCTCCCTCCCAGTGTTCGCTAAACAAACGTTGAAATCTTGTTTGCTCTGAAGGGCTTTTCGCCAATACAGTTTGTAAGGCCAAAAAAACATCCTCGCGTTGATAAACATCAACTTTTTCTAATGCCAAAAGAGCCGAGCTGATTTCTGCAGGACCAATCAAAAAGGCTTGTTGGCGTAGCGTTCGCGCGAACATAAGTAAATTTTCTTCAAGAGTTGCTGGATAAACAGAGAACATGATGACTGGCATCATAAACCAGCTTAAGAAAAAAGAATTCCTAGTAGCCAACAATAAAACAACTTAGCCACATCGCCTTTTAGCTTAAAAGGGCGCGTAGTCGCCTTCTAATTTTGCCTTCTCTACATCAGACAAAACTGATTTAGGAAGACTAAGCGTAAAAACAGACCCTTTACCGATAACTGAGCTTGCACCAAGCTTTGCTTGCAAAGTCACACTCAAGTGACTCGCCAAACTTAGACCTAAGCCCGGCCCTAAGTCATCACTAGCATGCTCTAAACGGTAAAAAGGATCAAACAGATTTTCTAAGTCAGCTGCTTCAATACCTATACCGGTATCACTAATTACAATCTCAAGCTTCTCTTCTTTTTCTCTTAACTCAACAAACACCAAACCATTATCTTTATTAAACTTATAGGCATTAGATAAAAGTTCATCTAAGATACGATGAAGTTTCTGCGCATCTAAAAACAACCAAACATCTTGACTTTCATCAAAAACAGTTTGAATATTTTTTCTTTGCGCCATTTGACTCATAGAAGAAATTAAATCACGAATCAAAACCGTCAAACTAAAACTAAAATCAACCCCAGAAGACTCGAGTGTTTTTGTTGGCGTTATTGCCATAACCGTATCAACCAAACCAAGTATGTCTTTAGCGCCCTTGGTTATGACCCTAAGATGATCGTGTTGCTCTTGATCAAGCTCACCTAACTCGAGTAACTGCGAGTACCCTACTATGGCATTCAGCGGTGTTCTAAACTCGTGACTAACGCGTGAAAGAAGCCTTTGTTGAGCGACTAGTAGTTGCTCAGCTTGCTCTTTTGCTTCGCGTAGTTCTTTAGCTTTTTGGCGTTCTTCTGTGACATTTTGTAGCATTATTATGTAGTGGCTACATTCACCATCTGTAATTACAGGATGCCCTTCAAAGACTACAAGTAATTCGTTACCATGCTTAGCGTAAGCACGCTCTTCAGCTTTAAAAGATTCAGAATTCATTATTTTTTTGGCAATTTCTACTTTGTTAGTTTTACTTATTTCACCATTAAACAGTAACTCATCAGCTGTTTTACCAATCACATCTTCTAAACTGTAACCTGTCATGTCGCTAAAACTCTGATTAATCCACTCATGTTGCCTTTGTAAATTAATAATGGCTACCGCATGCGTCGTATGATTAGCAATAACAGCAAGTTTACTATTCTCTTTATTTACAGCTCGAGCTGCCTTTCGTTGTTTTGACGCTTGAGTAATATCTCTCATGAAAGATATAAATAGGCGTTCTCCCTCAAGCTCAATTTCGTTATCTGAAACTTCAAGTAAGATTGCTT
Organism: uncultured bacterium; assembly: GCA_964352605.1. Classification (GTDB taxonomy): domain Bacteria; phylum Deinococcota; class Deinococci; order Deinococcales; family Trueperaceae; genus JAHEBB01. The sequence continues at coordinate 4,497 of CAYGTA010000030.1, forward strand.
GCCCATTCTTATGAATTGCAGGAACCCTAATATTACGAGTTGCACCCATAGCATCACGCATTTCTAAACTAATAGGGACAGGGCTTAATAATTGTAGGGGCTGCCCAATAATTTCAGAAGCTTGGTAGCCAAATATCTCTTCTGCAGCTTTGTTAAAACGACGAATCGTTAAAGCTCTATCAATAACCACAATGGCATCTACTGAATATTCAAAAATAGCGTTTAGCGAAGCCAAGACTTGATTCTTCTCAGTATTTGCTTTATCTAAGCTCTGAGAAGCAACGTTCAAGCTATCAACAAGACTCTGAAACTGACTAGGCAGCTTCTTTAAACCAAGGACTTCACCCTTACTCGAGTTGAGCTTTAGCGCAAACTGGGTACTTAGAGCTAGTGCCCTCATGGGTTTAAAAAGAAACATAGCCAAAACTGTCAAACCAAAGAGAAGACCAAATAGCATAATAAAAACTGTTCTTTGCCAAATAGTCTTATTGAGTGTCTGTAGTAATTGATTATCAACTTCAAGATACACAGTAGCAAAAACCAAACCTTTATTAATTATGGGTTGCCATATTTTAAGTGTTGAGTCAGTAACGATTTGTTTGGCTTCTAAACTGTAATCAGAAAAGAAAGTCCCTGAATCTAAGGCTACAAGCTCATCTCCCTGCCGCCTAAGCCCTTTTATAAGGTCACCCTCCGTACTAACAACAGCAACAGAAATCGCTTGACTTGTTTTCAAATAATTAAATAGGGTTTGATAAAGACTGGTATATTCCTTTATCTGCACAGAGCTCAAACTCTCTCGAGCTAAGCCCTCAGCCGCCAGCGAAGCTTCAAGTACTTTTTGATTAAGCAAACTACGCTGTAAATAAGTCGATTGAGCAAAAGCATAAATAACACTTGCAGAAACACATAACAGGGTAATGAAAAAAGCAATCTGCACAAAGAAGTTTTTCAGAACCCGTTTAACCCTAAGGCTTAGCTTTGGCTTTTTACGCCTCGCAACAAAAAAATGATTAACAGAACGTAACATGAAGTCTCTCCTAGACAAACACACTGGAGGAATACTCAACCCCACAAGACATGCGTTGCAGATGCCTACAATTTAGGAAAAAAAAGTTACAGTACTGTTACATTCAAAAACCAAAACTCAAAGCTTAAGAAGCAGCAAGTTGCTGCCAAGCCTGCTCCATCCACTCTTCTTCAGAGCCTGGCTTCAAGACTTCTAAAGCCTGAACCAAAGCAGGTAACCACTTCGACTTATAACGCTTCTGATCTTCATAATGCTTAAGCAAAACACTAATCGTTGACTCCAAACTCTCAGGCTCGAGTTTGTCACGGTTGAGCATAACTAAGGCTGTTGCCCAGTCTAGACTTTCTGCCACACCAGGGGTTTTTTCTAAAGGCAAGCGTCTAAGCAGTTGCACTAAGGCTGTTATTTTTGTACTTAAGTCATCACTTGCTGTAGGTACTTTTGCTTTTATAATCTGTAACTCTTTAGCAAATGCAGGGTAATCTACCCAGAGGTACAAACAACGACGACGCAGTGCATCAGATAACTCTCGAGTGCGGTTGGAAGTTAAAACTGTGTAAGGCGCATGCTTAGCCGATAAAGTACCTAGTTCAGGAATAGATACCTGCCAGTCTGACAGGAGTTCTAGCAAAAAAGCTTCAAACGCTTCATCTGCCCTATCAACTTCATCTATCAGTAAAACAGAAGGCGTTTCAGACTGAATTGCTTTTAGAAGAGGCCGTGACAATAAAAAATCCTCACTAAAAATCTCCGCCTCTAACGCATCTAGATTTTCTTTAGATCCTTCTTGCATACGAATATGCAAAAGTTGCTTCTGATAATTCCATTCATAAATCGCTGAACTTGCATCTAGGCCCTCATAGCACTGCAAGCGAATAAGCTCAGCCCCTTGAATGTCAGCCATAACTTTGGCAATTTCAGTTTTACCAACCCCGGCAGGACCCTCTACCAGTAAAGGACGCTGCAACGCTTTAGCCAAATGAATTGCAGTAGCAATATCTCGTTCAGCCACATAACCACGTGACTCTAAGGTTGATTGAATATCTTGAATATCTTTATGCATAGTAACGCAAGTGTAACAAACCAAGGCAAGAAACAACTGTTCACTAAGAGCATTCAGAACACAAACCAAGGTTAAGCTAAGCACGCCACACACACGCAAATCACAAAATAACTTTTTCTAGAGGCCAAACGAGAAAAAAGTAAAAAAACCTGAAATAATTTTTTTGTAATAGCCCCTAATGTAAACTTCTTTTCAAGACGATTCGTACTGCATAGCGTTAAATTCCCCAACGTCGTCGTTATAACCCTTTACAGTACGTATATGGAACAGCGTTCCTAATCTCTTAGATGCATTGACCTCTGTTTCGCTAAATTGGGCGCCTGAAACAGAACGAGCAAGTGGCGCAACCGGCTAAGGGCGTACCCCAAATTACCCCAAAAGCTCACAATTAAATATGACCTACCCAGGTCCGACGAACATATAGGAGTCTTTTGCGATGTGTATAACTATGTTCCCCGGCTTGAAAGCTAGATCCTTAAGTCTACTTTTCTTGCTCACTATCTTAGTACTAACCGCATGTGGTCAATCAACCACACCAACTAGCAACAGCGAAGCAGACGTAAGTCCGCAAAGCAAATTCACAAAAACACAACTCGAAAACCTAAGCATAAACCTTAAAACACAAGGTCCCGAAGCAAGCTACAACTTTGACATAAACGACCTAAAAGAAGCCAACTCAGTCACACTCGAGTTGAACCTTATCGAAGTTGATGCGTCTGCTGATGGCTTTTTATACATTAATGATTTTGGTCCTCTTGATTTGTTTGCTGATTCTTTTGTGCTGAATGCTGATGCTTCTTTAAAGGCAAGTTGGGTTTTACCCTCAAGTTTATTTAAAGACTTTGAAAATCAATTATCATTTGTGCGTCTTAAAGGTAATGGCTTTAGGATTAATGAAGGTAGCTTTTTATTAGCAGAACAGAACGTTGATGCGCCAGAATTAGCCCCTAACCCTGAGGCCGGTTCAGAGCCCACACCACAGCCAACCCCAAATCCAGATACTGATCCGACCCCCGTGCCAGAACCAACTCCCACTCCAGAACCAACTCCCACTCCAGAACCAACACCTACACCAGAACCAACACCTGCGCCAGAACCAACCCCAGTACAAGATTTCCCCTTATCAATGCTTTCTCTAGCAGAACGCGCAATTATACTAAATGCAAGCAAGCCACAGAATGCCGACACTGCAACCTTAACGCTAAGTGTTGAAGATGCAGACAATGCTGAAGAAGGCGAACTCTATTTAAATGGTAATGGCCCAATCATACTATTCGGTAGCCAAGGCCAAGGTGGCAATGACAGTAAGACCATCAATGTCGCACTAAATACCCCTACAAACTGGTGGCGAAATGGTGAAAACACCGTTCTTTTTAAACATACCGCTACAGGTGGATTCATTGTTAAAGATGGATCAGTAGCATTTAGCACACCTCAAGAAGAACCAGCACCCGAAGCAAGTCAAGATTTCCCTTTGGCTTTAGTTTCAAATGCAGAATTAGCAGTAACCTTAAACGCAAACAAACCCCAAGGCTCAGTAAGCGCAACCCTTAGTCTTAATGTAGAAGATGCTGACAACCCAAATGAAGGTGAACTCTATATTAATGGTAACGGCCCTTACGCCCTATTCGGTAACCAAGGCCAAGGTGGCAACGACAGCAAAACAATCACTGTTGACTTAGATATACCTGTAAACTGGTGGCAATCTGGAACAAATAAACTCGTATTTAAACACGTAGCAACGGGTGGCTTTATTGTGAACAGTGCATCAATAAGCTTTGCAACGCAACAAACCACGACACCAACACCAGCCCCTGAACCAACGCCAACACCAGAACCAACACCCACTCCAACTACAGATAACGATTTAGGCATGTGGTCAACCGAGCTAAACTTCAAAAGCATCACCAGACCCACGGTAGTACTTCAAAATTTGGGCTTGGCCCCATGGCAAACAACAAGCCAAAACAACATTAGCTACATGGGCTTACCTCGCCTTGATGCCAATGGCTCAGCTTCACCCTACCCAAAAAGCAACCGTTTCTTTGAAAGCAGAGATGGCAAAACCGTACTCGCCTTAAGAATGTACCCTCTGTCAGTAATCGATGTTCTAAACAAAACAGAAAAAGTTCTTAGCTTAAGCGTAAATTTTCAAGAAGCCATGTTCCTTTACGAAACACCAAAAATTATTGCCAGTACCAAAGATACACGCATTGTAGAGATAGACTTGGACGGTCGCCATGAAGTTATCTTTGACTTTGCAAACTATCAAGGACGCAGCACCAATGAAGTAAGCATAGGTAGTTATGAAGGCTCGCAATCTTACGACGATAAAGTCATCCCCGTTGTAGTTAAACAAGGCAATGACCACGTAGCAGTGCTTCTAAACCGCGAAACCCGCAGCGTGATCTCATCAATGAGGAAAACTAACCAATGGACCGAGCAAGGTAGTAGAGCCATAGATTGGTTCACCACTGACCCAACAGGGCAATATGGCCTCTACAACCTTAAAAACTGGACGGCATTTAGCAAAACAGGTGATCAGCAGTACATGCGCCCAATCGTTGCTTACAATCAGCACCTAAACAATACACCCCAAACCCTACTTAGCGTAGGTGAACACGCAGACTTCTTCATGTTCAAAGGCGAACCCCACATGGTTACGCAAACTTCAAAATTAGTAAACGTCGTCACTGGTACAAGCACTAACGTAGCTAACTTAGGCTGGGGGCACTTAGGCGGGCGAAGCAAAGTAGACGGACTCTACTTGTTTGATAGCAAAAACCAATATATAGAATTAAGAACCGCTTACAACGAAAATCTAAGCATCCCCATTGCTCAACACAACGCTGACTCACAGTACAGCATTGCCTCACCAAGCGGTAAGTACGGCATGGCTTCATACATGAAAAATGGTGGTTTAGAAACCGTCATCTGGACACTTGGTTCAGAATGGATCAAGTAAAGCACTAAGCAACAAAAAAGGGGCGCTTTTAAAAAGCGCCCCACCCCGAAAAACCCTATTTATTTCTCACTATTATTAATCGGAACAAACCCCTTTATTTTACCCCTCCTCTTGTTCCACATCGCACGCCGAAGGCTGTTGGGGCCTTCGGCATTTTTTTATTCCATAAGACTAACCTGAATAGTTGTATCCTCTGGCTTTGGAAACCACGTAGACGCAGTAACCTTTACCTGTTCACCAGAGCGAATATCTTTAAGTTCATGTGAATCAGCATCTCCAGCAGAAAAAAACCAGACATAAGGAATGCCCCTACGTTCAGCAGAACGAATTTGTTTGCCAAATTTTTGAGCTGCGTGACTAACATCTGTCGAAATGCCTCTCGAGCGTAAGGTATTAGCAATTTTAACCGCTTCGAGCCTATCTTCTTCTTTAGCCAAAGCAATAAGTACCGTAACCGGCGTAGATTTGTTTGCTTTTAACATGTCACGACCAAACAAATACCCAAGCATTCGCGTAACACCAAAAGAAATACCAATACCCGGCAGGGTCACTTTACCTTCACTTGCTAAGTTATCGTAACGCCCCCCCCCACAAATCGAACCCAAAGCTTCATGCCCCACAAAGTTACATTCATAAACCGTGCCCGTATAGTAATCAAGACCCCTAGCTAAACTAAGATCAGCCAGCAACGTACCTTCAGGCAGATTCTGAGAAGCAGACACCACAAACTCGAGTTCTGCGAGTCCTTCTTCTAGTACTGGGTGTGTTTTTCCTAGTGCTTTGACTTGATTCACAAAAGAAGTATCTGAAGACTTTATTTGACCAATATTTAAGCACAGCTGGGCATTATCTTTACTTAGGCTTAGTTCATTTTGGAGTTGCTCGAGTACAGCTTTTGCGCCTATTTTGTCTATTTTATCAACAATTCTTAAAACTGAACCTGCGTCTTCTATGCCTAATGCATTGTAGAAACCAGTGAGTATTTTGCGGTTGTTCACACGTATTTGTACAGGTGGGGTGGGCAAGCTTGAAATAATGTCATTTATGAGTTGGGGAAACTCAGCATCATAAGATATGGGCAAAGTTCCTTCATTTATGACATCTATATCTGCTTGGTAGAACTCTCGGTAGCGCCCTTCTTGGGGGCGTTCTCCTCGCCATGATTTTTGTATTTGATAGCGTTTAAAAGGAAAATTGAGTTTTCCTCTAAATTGCTGCACGTATCGTGCAAAAGGCACGGTTAGGTCAAAGTGAAGCCCAAAGTCTGCCGCTGCGCTTGAATCTTCTTCATGTAGGCGTCTTAAGGTATAGATTTCTTTGTCATCACCTTTGCTCAAAAGAACATCTAGTGGTTCGATGGATCGGGGTTCTATGGGGGTGAAGCCATACAGTTCAAATTTTTTACGAATGGTATCTAGAAAGAATTGCTCAATTAATTTTTGTTCAGGCAGCCACTCAGGAAAGCCACTAACAGGCGTAATTTTAGCCATAATTTACTCCAATTTTTATTTTAAAGTGAAAGGCAAAACAATATAACAAGCAGCGTCAATGTCGCCAAAAGCTGCTAAAAAAGATAATCATGACTTAAGTCTATGCGGATAGCCTAATTCACGTCAAGCTTATCGAAAAATAGTGTCCAGATTTACTTTATTAAGTTATTGAAAGCTCCACTAATCATTATTGTCCTAGCTGAATAAAAAGCTCTAAAACACACCAGAAAACCACTTCATAAATGAACCTAAAGTAAGTGAGCTACTCGAGCTTTTAAGTAGCTAATTGGCAAATGAGTTGTTTTTTAAGGCTTAATGAAGCTTGCAAGTATCAATTAGTTCACATAAAACGCTTGGCTTTGCTTAGCTTAAGAAAGTTAAAATAGCAGTAGCTTTTAAAGAAGCAACTATGCACTAGTCAGGATTTTTACTTAATGCTTAAATATCTTTTAATTTGTTTTGCTTTATTCTTTTTATGCTCTTCGAGTTTAGCTCAGGAAGCCTATTATCCTGTTCGAGATGGTCTGTCTTGGACTTATAGTAATGGTGAGACGCAAACCTTTTCTTCTTCAAAAGTGGTAGCAGGCGAAAACACACAAGTTCTTGTTCACTATTTACAAGGCACACCCATTTCAGAAGATTACTTAGTTTATGATGCTAATGGGGTGCGTTCAGTTGGCACTTCTGCAGGTGGACAAACACTGCTTTACGCACCATTTTTGACCTTCTACCCTGCCCCACCCCTGGAAGTTGGGCAAGCTTGGACAAGTAGTACTCAGTTGCCTGACTTCACATTGAGCTTCTCAGCAGAAGTCTTAGCTATAAGGGGTATAAGCACGCCAGCAGGTCGCTTTAACGCACTGCAAATTCGTCAACAAACCATTACCAGTAGTGGCGCTCAAACCATTCTTGATTTGTATTTTGTACCCAGCATTGGTGTTGTTCGCTGGGTAACTCAAGATGGAACCAATATAGATTTAATAGAAAAGAACTTTTAAATATCTCTACGGTTCATTTGATTTTAACCACACTCTTCGTGGTAGCCCGAGAACAAACGAAAGCATCTGTATTACAAATTCTTTTTAGATGAACTTATGACTCGAGCCAGTCTTTTTTTAAGTCCTGAAATGTATCTTCTTTTAGGCTTTTGCGTATATCTTTCATGAGTTCCGCCATGAAATGCAAATTGTGAATGGTTGCTAAGCTGTGCGCGAGTTGCTCACCTGCTTTTATAAGATGCCTTAAGTAAGCTCGGCTGTAGTTTTGACACGTGTAGCAATTGCAATTTTCATCCACAGCTCGAGTATCTGTTGCGTACTTTGCATTTCGCATGTTTATGCGAAATTTAGCTAAGGGTTTACCGTCATCATCAAAGCGTTTTAGTAACCCCCCATTGCGTGCATTGCGGGTTGGACTAACGCAGTCAAAGGTATCAACCCCTCGCTCTACGGCTTCAAAAATACTAGGAATGTCTCCAATACCAAGTAAATGTCTTGGCTTATCGCGAGGTAACTCAGCTATGGTCCAGTCAAGTACCGAGTACATGGCTTCAAAGGTATTTCCCAAATTCCCCCCAATAGCCATGCCATCAAATGGCATAGCTGCAATCACTCGAGCGCTCTGGGTTCTTAGGTCTTGAAAGGCTCCTCCTTGTACTATTCCGTAGAGCATTTGGGCGTAGTCATGTACTGGGTCGCTCTCTTGAAAATACGTTAGGCAGCGCTTGGCCCAGCGGTGTGTTCTGTCTGCACTTTTTTTGGTGTAGCTTTTGTCGTGCAGGGGGCTGGTGCATTCATCAAATGCCAAAATCATATCTGCACCTAAATTACGTTGAATGGCTATGCTTGATTCAGGTGTAAAAATATGCTCACTGCCATCAATATGGCTTCTGAAGCGCACTTCTTCTTCACTAACTTTGACTAAAGATTTTCCTTTTGGGGTTTGCGTTGTGTTTTTAGCTAATATTCCACCTTCTTCTTCAGGGAAGATATTAGCGACTTTACCTACACCATGCTCTATGCCTGCCCCTAAGCTAAAGACCTGAAAGCCGCCAGAATCCGTCAGAACAGGCGCCTTCCAATTCATGAACTTATGCACCCCACCATGTGCCTTTACAATTTCTTGACCTGGCCGTAAATAAAGATGATATGTATTCGCAAAAATAACTTGAGTTCCAGCAGCACGTACCTGTTCAGGAACAAGCGACTTAATGCTTGCTTGCGTACCAACGCCCACAAATGCGGGTGTCTCAATCGTGCCATGAGGCGTCTCATAAGAAGCAGCTCGAGCTTGGCCTCTTTCAGTATGAATAGTAAACTTAAAACCTTCTTGCATAAGGGGTATTGTAACGGTTTGTGTTTTAAGTCTAGTTACTTGAATACATGATTGTTTGGCGTTACGTTGTTTTGAAGGTTTAGGGCATTTACGCTTTATACTTAGCCTTAATGCCTAATCTTGCTTATCTATGGATTATTTCACTATTTTTTGTACTGATTGCCCTGACTTTACTGAGTTTTTCGCTTAAGGCATTTCGGAACAAGAAAGTTTGGGGTGGCATTAGTCGGGTTGGTTTTAGTTTCGTCTTTTTAGTCTTAGCTACGCTTCTTAGTCTGCTAAACCTTGCTACTTGGGGTTATAAGGCCTTAACGTTCGAGCAATACGTGGCAACTATTAGCGCTACAGAATTAGCTGAGCAACGCTATCAAATTAACATGCGTTTTGCAGACGGCTCGAGTGAGCGTTTTGACATTGCGGGCGATCAGCTTTATATCGATGCGAAAATAATAAAGTGGCATCCTTACGCAAGTCTTTTGGGTTTTAGAACCTTGTTTGAGTTAGATAGGGTGACGGGTCGTTATGTTTCTCTTGATGATGAGCAAACGCAAGCAAGAACCGTTTATAGTCTAGAGGCAAATCGCAATCTTGATCTTTTTGATGCTGAGCAAGTATTTAAGCCTTTAGGTTTAATAATTGACGCAGACTATGGCTCAGCTAGCTTTCAGCTTTTAGAGAATAATCAAAGTTACGAGTTGAGTGTTAGTACTACTGGGCTTATTCTTAGAGAAATTAATTAGCTTTTAAAGCCCAAAAGATTATCAATATTATTATTCCTTGTGCACTTTAGCTTCTTGTGTTCCTGATAGACTATCCCCATGTCTAGCGTAGAAGCCTTGCCGTACTGGCAATTAACCAGCATATTTGAAGGATTAGAAGCTCCCGACTATCTAAGAGCGAAAGCTCAAAGCAAAACAAAATTAGCAGACCTAAAAAAGCTAATGGATGACCAGACTATTGCTTCTGGAGAAAAACTCGAGCTTAGTACAGAACTTGTAGCATTGTTTGAAGAAGTTTTGCTTAAAGTAAATGCTTTGTCAGATGACCTTGCTGACTTGCGTTCTTTTCTAAATGGCTTTAACGCCGTTGATAGTTTTAATGATGCCGCCAAAGCCGAAATATCTGACCTGTTGACTAGCTCGAGTGTGTTTTCTAGCTTGTCAAAGCGCTTTTCCGCTTGGCTTGCGCGTCTTTCTTTAGCTGAGCTTATGACTGCTTCTAGTCTTGCTGCTGAGCATGAATTTGCGCTTTACAAATCGCAGTTAAATGCTGAGCATCTTCTAGCAGATGATCTTGAAGCTTTAATTAGTGATTTAGATAAAACCAGTGGTGGCGCATTTGCAAGGTTACATAATGACCTTATTAGCCAAATCACGATTAACGTTAAGGTTGGGTCTCAAGACGCGCAAGATTACGGGATTGCAGAACTCAAAAACCTACAAGCTGACCCAAATGCACAGATTCGTAAATTGGCTTATGAAAAAGAACTCGAGTTGCTTGACAGTCATGTTGTTTCGTTTGCTGCTGCTATGAATAGCATTAAGGGTCAAATGAATACCCTTATGTTATCTCGTGGTTGGAATTCTGTCTTGGAGCAAGCTGTATTTCAAAATAATATTAGTCTTAAGAGTTTAGAGGCTATGCAGGCTGCCTGTCGGGATAGTTTTCCTTGGTTTAGGCGCTACTTTAAGGCTAAAGCTAAAGCTTTGGGTAAAGATACGCTTGCTTGGTATGACTTGCAGGCACCCATTTCTGTAGCTGAACCTAAGCATTATGCTTGGCAGGAAGCTAAAGTTTTTATTTGTGAAACGTTTGCACTTTATTCGCAAGAACTTGCTGATTATGCTGAGCGTGCTTTTGAGCAGAATTGGTTGGATGTTCCACCTCGTAAGGGTAAGCGCAATGGGGCGTTTTGCATGTCTGTACCCGGGCCTAAAGAATCTAGGATTATGCTTAACTATGGCTATACCCTTGATGATATTTTTACCCTTGCACATGAGCTTGGTCATGGTTTTCATAATGAGCAGTTATTTAAAGCAAATAGAACAAGTAGTCAAAGATCTACCCCTATGGCCTTAGCCGAAACAGCTAGTATTTTTTGTGAAACCATTGTGGTAAATGAAATGCTCGAGCGTGCCTCTCATGAAGAGAAGCTAGCCATTTTAGAGCAAGATTTATTGGGCAGCGCTCAACTTGTGATTGATATTTATTCACGTTTTTTGTTTGAACGTACGGTCCTTGAAAAGCGCCAAGAACGTGAGCTTTCGGTGTCTGAACTTAATGCCATTATGCTTGATGCGCAAGCACAAACCTATGGCGATGCGCTTAATGCTGCTGAGAGACATCCTTTAATGTGGGCTCATAAAGGGCATTATTACAGTACAGGTCGTAGCTTTTATAACTACCCATATACCTTTGGGTATTTGTTTGGTTTGGGTTTATATGCCGAGTACCAAAAGCAAGCAGATGGCTTTCAGGAGCGCTATAATCATTTGCTTTCCTCAACTGGCATGGCAGATGCCAAAACACTAGCTGCTGGCTTTGGTATTGATATTGAAGATCTTGCTTTCTGGAAGCGTAGTTTAAGTGTTGCCGAAGCAAGGGTTGTTGAATATGAGCGTTTAATCAGTATGTTTAAAGCTTAAATGTCAAATCTTAAAATAGGAATGAATGGCAGGTTTTTTGAAAACAACTGGCGACCTGCCCAAAGTGAAATTGCTTTTGCAAAGCAAGCGGGCTTTACGAGCATGCAATTTCAAGGTAAAGAAACAGGACTTAGCGAAAGCATGCTTGGGGGGTCTTTTGAAGCTATTTCAGAAGCCCTAAAGGATGCGAAGATTACAGCTGTCATGGAAATACTTATTTTCATTGATATGCAAGGCAGAACTGCCTCTGGCTTAACACCCATTGAAGTTTTAAAAGCAAATCTTCTTGCTATAAAGGCTTTACCTTGCAGCTATGTACATTGGCATTTAGCACCTCTAAATCGAGTGGATGGAACAAACTATGAAACACTCGAGTGTTCTCTTTTAGAGCAATTTAATGATGCTGTTTGTATTGCTAGGCAGCATGCGTTTCGTTTTGCGTTGGAGCCTAATGAGCGGCGTGTTGGTTTGTTTAGCTCACCTGATGTTTGTAAACAAGCACTGGACTCTGTCTCTGGTTTAGGTCTGGTTTGGGATATAAACCATACTTCAGTTGAAGACTTTACAGCCTTTAAAGCACTCATTCCGAGCATGACTATGCTGCATGTGTCAGATACGCCTTTACCAGAGGTAAATTATCATTGGCCTTTAGGTAAAGGAAATCTTGATTACGCTGCTCTTTGTGAAAGGCTTAAGCGCAACGGCTTTGAAGGTCCTGCTATTTTAGAGATTGGTGGCCTACTTAAATCTGGTGGTTATGGTCAAGATACCAATGAGGCCTTAATACAATCACTTAACTACTTAAGGATGAAAAATGAAATTAACTGACTTTGAAGCAATCCTTTTTGATATGGATGGCACCCTTGTTGACTCTGAAACCTTATGGCGTATTGCTGAACAAGACACCGTAAAAAAGCATGGGGCAACGCTAGAAAAACATATTCAAGATCAATTTACAGGCATTAGGGTAGAAAAATCAGCAGAAATTATGAGATCCACCTATGGTTTAGAGGCTAGCGTTAAAACCATCGTAGATGATATTGAAGACAGTGTCAAAAGTCTTTTAAAGACAGTCAAAGATCAGACTGGCGCTGAAGCATTCATAGAAGCGGTCGTGAACTTAAACTTAGCCAGAGCGATAGTATCAAACTCAACTATCGGCATCATTGAAACAACCCTAGCTTATAAAGACTGGGCGAAACACTTTGATTTACGCTTAAGTGCCGAGCATGTCAAAAATGCCAAACCTGCCCCTGACATTTACCTGCTAGCAGCTGAAAAGCTAAAGGTAACTATAGAAAACTGTCTTGTTATAGAAGATAGCCTTACTGGTACCAAAGCAGGCGTTAGTGCAGGCGCAACCTGCATTGCGATACCCGAACATGAAGACAAAAGCTTTTATGACTTAACACCCCATGTCTTTAAGAATTTTCATGAGGTTCTTGCTGCACTTAGCTAACATGTTCGAGTAGCAACAAGCAACACCAAGCAAAAAAACCTAACGAATGCAAAGCAACGTTTAAAGGCAAATTACTCGAGTGCGTAGAGGTTAACTTTTTGCTCGCCGGGTAGTCGCCTGAATACGTATTGTTTTCCGGTAGCGCAGGTTTGTTGCCTTGATCGGTTTTTACTTAAAGAGAACTCTTTGTACTCGAGTATTGTGCTGAAATCTTGATCGAATCTTACTATGAACTTCGGTGATGGATTTTTGGCATTTAGGGGCCACGGGTGAACATTGCTGGCGTTGGGTTGTAATTTTGCTTCGTAGTAGGTTTCATTTTCACCCCATTTGTTAGCATATGAGATTTCCCATGGGGTTTCATTTTTTAAGCACACCACATCAAATAGACCGTTTACATCTTCGGTTACGGTACTGTTGCGTGTTTGTGAGCTAATGCTTGTCTCAGCTTGTAGCTCAGTTTGGGTTGAGTCGCTACTGCCTTGCACGTCATCTTGGGTCACACCAGGTACTCGCTGTGCAAGCAGGTCTCCTACAGCTTCAGCTGGGTTACAACCTGCTTCAAACCCGTCTGCACTAAAGTTCTGCCTGAAACTACCTGTCATGCCGTCATAACGAATTGTTACACCTAACTGATGCATGCCAGCACGCCTTGGTGAACAGTAACGCACCAAGTAGAAACTTTGGGTTTCTTTTCGAATTCGCTCTGCAGCTCTTTCAAACGCAGCCGCTATTTCATCTGTATTTTGAGCATATTCAAAGCCGTCTTTACCAATAGTTTTTAAGCTTAGTTCATTTATTTCTGAGCCTAAGGCAAGCGTTTGAATAAGCGTATTATCTTGTTGACTTTGAACTGCCTGCAAGGCAATGCTTTCACTCACACGACTGGCTCGATCTGTACCATCCGTAAAAAGAACTAGCGAGCTTAAGGTAAACCCAATTCCTTCACTTTGCAGACGTAGTTGTTCATTTTCGAGTACCGTTAAGCCACTAATAATGGCTCCATTTAGATTAGTAGAACCATCCTTTGGCGTGTCTTCTGATAGTGAGTCAATAGCTCTAAGCAGTTCTCTTTGCGTGGCATCAAAATTACTTAGCTGACTAATTTCAGCTGACCCATCAAACCAAAATAAGGCAAGGTGAGCTTGCTCCTCTGAGTTAAATAAGGTTTCAACGAAGCGCTTTGCTGCTTCTTTGAGTTCAGGTAACGCACCTGCTTTAACAATACTTGCGCTTAAATCTAGCAGCAATACTGTTATTGGCCTAAATGTTTGTTCACTCGGAAAGATATCTGGTTGGCTTTCGAGTACCGAAATAGCTTCATCATCTTCAAGAATACTGAAATTATCAATACTTAAATTAGTTACAGGTTCACCCGCACAGGTTTTCACTTTTATGAACATGCTCACCAAGGCAGGTTTTCTTGTTTCAACCGTTCCAACCTCAGGGCATAGTAGTGAAACCGGTGTATCACTTCGAGTTCTTGGTACGCAAGAAACCAGCAAACTTACTAAAACACCAACAATAAACAAGCGCATAGGTACTCCCAGAAGCAATTATGACGTGGCAAGATGAGGAAACACAGCTTTCTGACTGCAAACTGCATGTTCAAAAATCATTTAATCATGATATTCTGAGTCATTATGAAGATGATGGTTATCATTGTACAAGATACCGACGCAAACAAATTACAAAATGCTCTGGTTGAGGCGAGCTTTCAGGCCACTAAGCTTTCTAGTACGGGTGGGTTCTTAAGGCAAGGCAACACAACTTTTCTAATTGGTGCAGAAAATGAAAATGTAGAGCAAGTAAAAAGCATTGTTAAAAAAACCTGTAAAGAACGTACCAAACCTCAACCCATAAACTCACTCGGCGCATCGCCAGAACCCTATTTTGGTCAAATAATAGATGTATCTGTAGGCGGTGCCGTGGTTTTTGTTTTAAATGTAGAGTCATTCGAACGGGTATAAGCAAAAACAACACTATTAAAATTAGCTTCAGTCCATAAGTCACAAAACGTCAACATTGCTCTTTCTAAACTGACATTCATCAGGCTTGCATTCTGCATGAATGTTCTAGCAGCATTGTGGTTTCTCAAAAAGTGACATTATTGTTATAGCCATTGGCATTTAAAACGCTTGCAGTGTTTTATACCAAGT